>CAMFOZ010000125.1 GCA_945971245.1 uncultured Lactobacillus sp. | reverse complement strand
TAAATTATTTTATTGTTCCTTGTACCAGCTGTAGTGGAAGTTGCCTGGACGGTCAACCCGTTCGTAAGTGTGAGCACCGAAGTAGTCACGTTGTGCTTGCAGGAGGTTAGCAGGAAGAACTTCTGCCCGGTAGGAGTCATAGTAGCTGATTGCAGCACTGAGGGCTGGAACAGGAATCCCAGCCTTAACAGCGAGGGCAACCACGTCCCGGATAGCCTTCTGGTACTTCTTGGCGATGTCCTTGAAGTAGTCATCCAGCAGCAGGTTCTTCAGGTCAGGGTTCTTGTCAAAGGCATCGGTGATGTTTTGCAGGAATTGAGCCCGAATAATGCAGCCGGCACGCCAAATCTGAGCCAGTTCACCCATCTTCAGGTTCCAGTTGTAACGTTCGGAGTCGATCCGCATCTGTTCGAATCCTTGGGCGTAAGACATAACCTTACCGAAGTAGAGGGCTTGACGAACCTTTTCAATCATTTCCTTCTTGTCATCGATACTGATGGCTTCAGTGACCTCTGGCAGAACCTTGCTTGCGGCCATCCGTTCGTCCTTCATCATGGAGATGTAACGGGCGTAAACGGCTTCGGTGATCACGGATTGTGGGGCGCCACCGTCAAGGGCCGTTTCAGAACTCCACTTACCAGTACCCTTGTTAGCACCACGGTCAAGAATCATGTCAACGATTGGCTTGTTCTTGTCGTCACCCAGGTCATCCTTACGCGTCAGAATATCAGCGGTGATGTCAACCAGGTAGCTGGACAATTCACCCTTATTCCATTCAGCAAAGGTCTTGGCAATGTCGTCAACGGGCATCTTCAGGACGTTACGCATGATGTTGTAACTTTCGTCGATCAGCTCTTCGTCACCATATTCGATCCCGTTGTGGACCATCTTGACGTAGTGACCAGCACCGTTAGGGCCGATGTAGGCAACACATGGCTTGCCATCTTCTTCGGCCTTAGCAGCAATCTGCGTCAGAATTGGGGCAACCAGGTCGTAGGCTTCCTTTTGACCACCTGGCATCAGAGCAGGGCCATGGAGGGCACCCAGTTCGCCACCGGAGACACCCATGCCGATGAAGTTGATCCCGGACTTGTCCAACTTAGCGTTCCGGGCCATCGTGTCGTGGAAGTTGGTGTTCCCACCGTCGATCAGAACGTCACCCTTGTCAAGCAGAGGGAGTAATTCATTAATTACTGCATCAGTTGGCTTACCAGCCTTAACCATCATCAGGATCCGCCGTGGCTTTTCTAGGGAGTCCACAAAGTCTTCGATCGTGTAGCTTGGAACAAGCTTCTTGTCACTGTGATCCTTCATCATTTCGTCAGTCCGGTTACGGTGACGGTTGTAGATACCAACTGTGAAACCTCGACTCTCAATATTAAGAGCCAGGTTCTTACCCATGACCGCTAAACCAACAACACCAATTTGTGCTTTTTGATCAGACATTAAAGTCACTCTCCTCATAAAATTTGTATTTCATTTCACAATGTCCATTATAGCAGATAAATACTTACCTGCAATTAATACGGGATATAAATTAAAAAGACTTTAAAACTTAACGTTTTAAAGCCTTTTGGTTAATTATTAATGGTTGAGCCGGTAAACCCACTTACGACCGTCACGAGCCAGCAGCTCATCAGAAGCAGCTGGGCCCATTGAACCAGGCGTGTAGTTAGGGAATTGTGGCTTTTCGATGTCCCAGAGCTTCCGGATAACATCAACGAACTTCCAAGCGTAGGCAATTTCAGCCCATGATGCGAAGTTGGTGTGGTTACCTTCCAGAGCATCGTGGAAGAGACGTTCGTATGGTTCTGGAGCTTCCTTCTTGTCGGAGTCACTTTGCAGGTAGCTCAAGTTAACTGGTTGGGTAGTGAAGCCTTGGCCAGCGCGCTTAGCGTTCAGTTGCATAGCAAAACCGGACTTTGGTTCAACGAAGATCGTCAGAACGTTGGAGTTCAGGGATTGGTCACTTTCGTTACGAGGGTCAGCGAAGATGTCAATCAATGGCTTCTTGAAGACAACGTCGATCCGGGTGAACTTGTCGGCTAACTTCTTACCAGTCCGAACGTAGAATGGTACACCTGACCAGCGGTAGTTGTCGAACAAGAGCTTAGCAGCAACGAAGGTTTCAGTACCAGACTCTGGGTCAACCCCATCAGCGTCACGGTAAGCTTCCGTGCCATTACCAGCGTCGTATTGACCACGAACAAAGTTAGCAGCGGCTTCGGATGGGGTGTAAACCCGCAGACTCCGCAGGGCCTTAATCTTTTCAACCCGCACATCAGTATCGGTGAAGGAAACTGGTTGTTCCATTGCCAATTGGGCAACGATTTGCATGATGTGGTTTTGAACCATGTCACGAAGGGCACCAGAATTGTCGTAGTAACCGGCACGCTCTTCGACACCCAGCTTTTCACTCAACGTTACTTGGATGTTGTCGATGTAACGGTTGTTCCAAAGAGATTCGATGATCGTGTTACCGAAGCGCAATGCTTGGATGTTTTGAACCATTTCCTTACCCAGGTAGTGGTCAATCCGGAAGATTTGGTCTTCGTCAAAGGTTTCGGACAGTTCATCATTCAGCTTCTTAGCAGAATCGAAGTCACGACCAAATGGCTTTTCGATAACCAGACGGTTGAAACCATCGTCAGAAAGCAAACCTTGCTTCTTCAGGTTCAGGGCAATGGTACCGAAGAATTGTGGAGCCATTGACATGTAGAAGAGGCGGTTACCATCAGTACCGAATTGCTTGTCTAATTCAGCGATCCGGTCCTTTAAGATGGTGTAGTGTTCAGGCTTCGTAACGTCGTGAGCCTTGTAGAAGAAATGCTTGGAGAAGTCTGCTGCTTCACCGTTGCGGGTTTCTTCGATGTCCTTGATTGAGTTTTGAACCAACTTTTGGAATTCTTCGTCGCTCATTTCGTGACGAGAAGTACCGAGGAGGGCAAAGTGGTCAGCCAAGTAGCCCTTTTGGTAGAGCTTAAAGAGGGCGGTGTACAACTTACGCTTAGCCAAGTCACCAGTTGCCCCAAATAATGTAATGACAGCTTTATTTTCTGTAGCCAAAAAAGTTCACTCCTTCTGAGATTTCAGAAATTCTATAACGCCCCAATTATATACTTTTCGCGACTTTTCTGCACTAAAAAAGGAACCGTTTTCTCAGCAGTGACATTTTAGCACCAAATGGAATACCGGGATCAAAAGGCGTCATGGTGGCCTTTTGTCAAGCGGTTATCATTTAATGGTCTAGAGCAAACTTTTTTGGAATTTTATGAAGACTGGTCGTATATAATTGTAAAAAATAAGCACCGGTCAAATTACCGATGCTTGTTTTAATGTTTAAATGTACTGCTTCCGTTCTGCCAGAACACCACAGACAGTGAAGAAGATCGCGGCAATGGCAATCACTACCAGACTGGCGAACCAGTTATGCGTCTGGGCGTTGAGGTTACCGACAATAATGGGGCCTAATGCGGAGATCAGGTACCCCACGGACTGAACCATCCCGGACAGGTTCCGAGTGTCAGCGGCGTTCTTCGTCTTGAGACCAAACAGGGTCATTGCCAGAACGAAGGTAGTCGTCGTTCCCATTCCCAAGAGGAGGGCAATCACGCAGTAGTAGGCAAATGAACTGACGGGGAAGAACATCATGATGGTACCCACCAGTGATGAGATCCCGGCGAAGAGCATGATCGGTTGCCGGTTGTTCATCTTGGTAGCGATGATCGGTACCAAGAAGGCAAACGGGATGGAGAAGAGCTGGAGTAGGCCGGCAATCAGACTAGCCTGGTCACTGGAAAGACCAGCATCCATGGCAATGGATGGTAGCCAGGCAACGATGCTGTAGAAGACGAAGCATTGGCCCCCAAAGAAGAGAAGGAGCCACCAGGCGTTCATGTTCTTCCACATGTTAGTCCCCTTTGGTTCTTCCGCACTAGATGTAGCCCGTTCGTTATACTTGAGGTTCGGCAACCAGACAATAGCGGCAATCAGCGCGATGGCACTGATGATGGTGATCGCCGTTTGCCAACTACTCTGGTGGGTAATTGGGGTGATGGCGTACGCCCCAATGGCCGCAAACAGGGTCATGGCGGTGTTGTACATCCCCGTAACGCTCCCAATCTTGTCAGGATATTTATCAGCGATGATTGCCGGGAGGAGCACGTTAATGCAGGTAATGGCAATCCCGACCATGATGGTTCCGATGATCAGGGAGGTGAAGTTGATGATTCGGAGGTAAGAACCGATAAACATGATTACCATGGCAATTTCCAGGGTCAGTTCATTACCGAATCGCTGGGCGGTTGAGGAAACCACTGCTGACAGTAGGCCGAAGCACAGCAGAGGGATGGTTGTTAAAATTCCCAGGCTAGTTGGGGCAACCGCAAAGGTGTGGGCGATTTCCTTGACGACTGATGGAATAGCGGTAATTGGCATACGCATGCAGACACCAAGCAAAAGGAGACCGACGATGAGCAGCGAGCTATGTTTTTTTACTGCTTTCACGAGATATTCTTCCTTCCTTTCGTACTGAGTGTAGGTAAAACATTAAACTAATTAAGCCATACCATTATAGCATAATGCATTGCCAACTATGATTAAATAACGATGAGAGCTCAACAAACCATTTGCGGAAAATTTGACGGAAACTCGTTTGAACCATATAATCAACGATGAACATGGATACGGAGGAAAATCATGACGGCAAAAATATACCCGTACTTAACATTCAAAAACGCTAAGGAGGCTATGGACTATTATGTCCAAGCCTTTGGGGCAGAGATTACGTACCACCAGTCGCTCAACGAGGAACAGGCGGAGAACCTCGGAATGGCTACGGATGACGAGAGCCTCCAGCAGACGACGCTTCGTGGTGAATTTACGATTGCCGGGCAGAAGATTATCTGTGCGGACGCCACGATGGGGACTCCCCAATCCTCGGCTTTAGTTTCAATTATGTTGAACTTTGATGACACTGGTCAGGCTCGTCAGCTTTTTGATCGTCTAGCTGGTTCAGAGGATCAAAGAGTGACGGTCCCATTTGGCAACTGGATGTTTAACAGTCAGATGGGCCAGGTCGTTGATAAGTACGGTATTACCTGGCTGATTACCGCTGCCGCCAATGTGCCGCAAGATTAAGAAATAAAAGAGGCTGGGAATTAACTATTAATTCTTGGTTCTCTAACAGTAAAATCGAGAGCGTAAAATATTTTGTGTAAATTCTGAAACTTGAATTGAAAAAGGGAAA
>CAMFOZ010000124.1 GCA_945971245.1 uncultured Lactobacillus sp. | reverse complement strand
AGCATATTCAGTTATTAAATCAGACATTCAAAGTCTTGCCATACTCATTGTTGATAGTGTCAACAACGTCTTGAGCCTTCATGTCATCCTCAACAACTGTCTTGCCGTCCCGTAGCGTGTACGTTACGTCATCAGTCAGATTGTTGTAGTCAACATCGTTACCCTTAGCATCAACAAAATCAAACTTCGAGTTTTGGAAGTTCTTAAGAGCATCTTCATTAATTTCCATGATTATGCTTCCTTTCATTGTTTATTATAGTCCAGCTTTTAAAATGTGTACACTCCTTTATAATTTTCTTAATCATTACTGACACAGTTTTCGGTCGCCAAATGATGGCCAAGCATTCCGGCTTCTAAGATTAATTTTAAATTAGGAATTGACAAATTAAAATGAGGATGTTTTAATAATGGCAATAAATATCGAAAGGACCGAATGGTAATGATTCAATCAAAGTTAAACACCATCATGTATTATAACAACGCTGCTGACCGCAATTAATGTCTGCACTAACGGGTGCGGGCAGAGACGTTCGCACCTAAGCAGGGTTGTGTTTAACTAACTTTTGCTAGGTGTTATCAATCTAGCAAGAGGACCAAATCAGGCTATTCGCTATATAGTGCCAGCTAGATTGAGCAATGTCTCACATCTAGCTGGCTTTTCTCGTTTAAATATATAGGGAGATATTTCAAAATGAACCTGCTTAAAAAACATCGTCGCCAGGGCGAACCCGTCCTGGGCTTTGGCGAAAGTCTCATCGTCTTAATCGTTATCCTGTGTATCCTCGGCTACCTAATCATCATCAGGCAGCAGGAACCCCAGGCGCCACTTTTCATCGCCTTCACCCTATTGGCCATCTACGGTCGGCTGCGCGGTTTCTCGTGGGACACCGTCATGGATGGCATGCGCAGCGGACTGCGGGCCGGGGTTGACCCGCTGATCATCTTCCTCTCCATCGGGGTGCTGATCGCCACCTGGATCTTCTCCGGAACCATCCCCACGATCATGTACTTCGGTTTCAAGATCATCTCTGTGAAGTTCTTCCTGCCGACCGTCTTCATCGTCTGCACCCTGGTCGGGGTCGCCTGCGGAAGCTCCTTCACCACTGTCTCGACCATGGGGATCGCCTTCATCGGGATCGGGGCCACTCTCCGGATCAACCCCGGACTAACTGCTGGAGTCATCGTCTCCGGTGCCTTCTGCGGATCCAACATCTCCCCGCTGTCTGGAACCACCAACCTCGCCGCCAGCGTCGGTAAGATCAGCATCTACGAACACATCAAGGCTCTGATGATCACGGACATCCCCGCCTGGGCCATCTGCCTCGTCCTCTACACCATTCTCGGCTTCAACTCCCACAGCGTCAGTCTCAATGCCGTCCACCAGATGATGTATGGACTGGCCAACGGCTTCTGGATCTCCGGCTGGGCCCTCCTGCCAGTCATCCTTTTAGTCGTCCTGGCAATCCTGCAGGTTCCCGCCATCCCATCGCTGGGCCTCGGTTCCCTCTTTGCCGCCCTGCTCGGCTGGATTCACGCCCCAGCAACCAGCATCAGCACCATCACCAAGACGATCATGATGGGCTTTGTTTCCCACACCGGCGACAAGACTATCGATGCCCTCCTCTCCAAGGGTGGGATTGCCAGCATGCTGACTTCACTGGCCCTGATTGTCTTTGCCCTGGCCCTCGGTGGTCTGTTAATCAAGTTCAACATCATCGGTGCCATCATTGACCACATCTCGGCCGCCATCCAAACACCGGGCCGGCTTACCCTGGCGACCGCCATCACCTGCGTCGGGGTCAACCTGATCGTCGGCGAACACTACCTCGCCATCATCCTACCCGGGCAGTCCTTCCTTAAATCATTCGATAAATTGGGGCTTAAGCGGAAGTTTCTCACCCGGATCCTGAATGATGCCGGGGCCGCAGTCAACGCTATCATCCCATGGAGTGTTTCCGGGGTCTTCATCGCTGGTGCACTTCAGGTCAACCCGCTGCGCTTCATCCCGTGGACCTTCTTCCCATTCCTCGTCACCATCCTGGCAGTCATCACCGGGATGTTCTTAAAGGTTCCTAAGAAGGCCAACAGCAAGGTTGCTCCAGCATAACCAAAAAATAACCCCGCAGTCCAGCTGCGGGGTTATTTTCATCCTATTTATCTGATTCATCGAAGCGCCGCCCCATAATCACCAGGTTACGCTGCACCCCATCGAGTTCGGCCACCCGCGGCAAGAAACCCCATTGTCGGAAGTCAAAACGCTTGAAGAGGTTCAAGCTCGGCTGGTTATGACCAAAAATATACGCCACAATGGCCGTGATCTCCAACTGAGGGAGCTGGCTGATGACATACTGAAGGGCCTGCCTGCCGATGCCCTGGTAGCGAGCATTTTGGTCAATGTGGTGATCGTCTTCATCAACTCCTGGATGGTCCAGATGGTGTTCACCAACCGCTATGGCAAGTCGTCGTGGACCAATATCACCTTCTCATTCATCGACATGGCCATTGTGCTCTACATGTCCAACGCCTTCGCGGCCACCTTTGACCGCCACCTGGCCACGTTCTTCACCGCAGCCGGCCTGCTCTCGCTGACTCTCTGCCTGCAGTACCTGATCGTCTACCATCAGGCGACCAACCACGTCGACCGGCAGATCGTCCGGGCCTTCAGCGGAATCCTTAGCCTGCAGACCGTCACCCTGCTGATCGGGGGGACTCTTCACCAACGCCGTGGGGATTACCGTGGCCCTGGCCGGGATCATCGTCAGTTGGATCGCCCCCGGTTTCACCGGCAAGTACACCCGGCACCGGCCGATTATCTTCTCCCACCTGTTGGAACGGCTGACCGCCCTGATCATCCTGATGTTTGGGGAAACGATCGTCGGGATTGCCGACTACTTCACCCCCGCCAGCTTCTCCATCTACTCCCTGCTGATCTTCGTCAGCGTGGTCAGCCTCTTCTTCACCTACATCGTCGAATTTGACCACCTGGTGGAGGAAAAGCGGACGGGGGAGACCGGTAACCTGATGATCTACCTCCACTACTTCATCCTGTTCGGCATCAGCCTCTTCACGGTGGCCCTGAAGTTCATCAGTGAGGAAAGCGCCCAGCCGCTCTTCACAGCTTCCTGCCTCTACGGCGGGATCGCGCTGTTCTACATCGGTCTCTGGCTGGGGTCTCTGGCTGGCCAACCGCTATAACCGGATCATCATCAACGGTCGGGTGGTGGATTTCTTCATTGCCACGACCATTGCGGGTTTCCTGGCAGCAAGTCTTTGGCCGTCGTTTGCCACCTTTACAATCTCTATCGCGGTCGTTACCCTGGCCAACGCCGCCTGCCTGACCCACTACATGTTAAGGCACAATAACTAATCGAAACGGTTGAAAGGAACACTTCTTTCGGCCGCTTTTTCTATAGGACCGTGGTAGATCCCTTGCCTTCACCTTATGTGAAATATATCATTATCAGTGAAAACGACAATATTTTACACAGGGAGGGCCAGCCAGATGATTCATACCATTCAGACCGTTTCCGATTACATCGAGGAAATCGAAAAGCTTATCAACAATAAGAAACACAACTACTACTTCCGGGGGCAGGACGACGCCTTTTCCAACACCCTGCCGTCCGTCTTCCGCAGCCGCAAGCTCCTCGACAACGAGGACAACATGTTCAACGACTTCCTGATGGCAGACCCCCAGCTCTTCGAAAAGTGCCGGACCAACTTCGAACGGATGGCCCTGATGGAGCACTACCACTTGCCGACCCGCCTGCTCGACGTCAGTACTAACCCGCTGATCGCCCTCTTCTTCGCAGTCAAGGGCGGCCAGGGCAACGGGGAGGTTTACATCTATAAGGACCGCCCCAACCACGACAAACTGGCCGCAATGTTAGAGGAACAGGGCTGGCCAAACCTGATTGCCGAATACAAGGTCAAGCGGGGACTGGCCAACCACGACTACTTCAAGAAAAACGCCTTTTCTAACGAGATGCAGCTCGAATCATCGCTGGCCCGGCAGTCGATGGCCGACAAGAGTGCCTTCTTTCAGGCCATCAAGAGCTTCTACCAACTCGACAACAGCTACATTGCCCAGCAGCACCGCCTCTGGAGCGACGACTACCTGAATTACTTCGATAGCGAGAAGTCCAACTACTTCGCTGCATTCAAGCACGACCTCCAGACCCTGCCGTTTCTCCGCCTGTTTGAGGAGGCCAAGCGGGACATTCCGAGCTTCGCCAACAAACTGAACCCGCTCGAACTGATCGTGCCCAAGATCGTCACGATTAAGCGGATGAGCCGGCGGATGGAGAATCAGCAGGGGCTCTTCCTCTTCGTTCCCTTCATCGGCGACGAATACGACCGCTCCGTTAATATTGATTACGCCGAGGTCGAACGGCAGGCACAGATGGCAATCGACATTCTCAGTCTCTATAACCCTGACAACCCCAACGAGAAGGAGAAGTACATCATCCCCGCCGAGCACAAGCGGCCGATCCTCGACGAGCTGGCCAAACTCGGGATCGACTACAGCTTCATCTATCCCGAGGACCACGCTAAGAAGGCCGAGATGATCAAGGACCGCTACCTGGGGCTGTGAAGAATAAAATAATCCCCAATCCACTGTCTGTGTTTGTGGGTCGGGGATTATTTATTAGGATCATTAATTCGAACAGTCTTCTCAACAGCCGGGTGGTCGCAGGATGTATCGTCATCGGTTATCAATAAGTAAGGAGAAATTGCTGGCTACTATTCAGGATGAAAACTACTGAGCGGTATAGCCGCCATCGATAACAAAGTCGGCACCCGCGGCAAACGAGGATTCGTCCGATCCCAGGTAAACACAGATCAGGACGATGTCTTCGGGCTTTCCAACACGGCCCAGCGGCGTGATCCCGTCAAACTGCTTCAGCTCGTCAGGAGTCAGGATCCCGGTATCGATCACCCCGGGGAAGACAGCATTGACCCGGATGCCCCAGCGGTGCGTTGCCGCATCCAGGGCCGCGGTCTTGGTCAGCAGCCGCACCCCGGCCTTGGAGGCATTGTAGGCATCGCCATTCGGGGCCCCAACGATTCCCTCGACGCTGGCCATATTGATGATCGAGCCGCCACCGTTTTCCTTCATCGCCTGCATGGCGTACTTCATACCCAGGAAGACCCCAGTCAGGTTGAGGTCCATTACCTTCTGCCAGTCATCCAAAAGGGCTCTTTGTCAATCGGTAAGGATGAAGAGATTTTTGAGAACTAGACTAAGCCA
>CAMFOZ010000123.1 GCA_945971245.1 uncultured Lactobacillus sp. | reverse complement strand
GCGGCTCAATCACGTAGGTTCCAGTCTTATCCATCACTAACCAGTGAAATGGGTAGCGCTGATGGTCGTACCACCGCGCATCGATCACCGTCACCCGGTCAAGATCAGCTGCCAGTTCACTAACCGTCGCGTGGTTTCCTAACGCCCACATAATAAAGTCCTGTGGGGTCAAGCCATGCGTTCCTGGCTGAACTGTCGTCGGGTAGTCGGCTTCAACCGGGAAGAAGAGCTCCGCCATGGCCATTCCGGCGTCATTAATACCATCCCCCACTAGGTAGTGGTCATCAACCACCCGCATGCCGCCAAGCAGGGCCCGCTGGTTACAATACGTGGTCGGCATATTAGCGGCCCGCCACCGATAGTCTTGTGGTAGGTAGGTTAGGTGCCAGGGCGTCCGGGGTGGAAAGTCCATCGTCCGCCCTAACAGGTGCTCTTGGTCAATCGTCATCACAGTACACATAGCATTACCCCCACATACAAAAAGGATCCGGTACACAACAATACCGGATCCTTTTTTGTTCGTCGAACTTGTTATTGCAACTTAGTAACCGCACCAGACTGACTGTTGTACTGGTAGATACCAATCATGTTGGCAACCGTGTTGTCCTGGTTGTTTTGCCGAACTTCAAACCGGTAAACACTACCGTTCTTTGCCGTTGGAATAATCTCATATCCCTTGCTACCAGCAAAGCCCATCTTATTAGCAAACTGGGTAACTACCTGGTCACTTGTCTGGCTATCAACATTAGCATTAGCCGCAGTAGTGCTACTACTCTGGCTGCTACTCTTCTTAGCAACCGCTGAGCTTGTACTACTGCTGCTCCGGCTAACGTTAGTGGTTGAGCTGTTATTACTACTGTAACTGTTCTTCTTAGCACTCGTGATCTTGTTCTGAAGACTTGCATATGCGTCCCGCATTGCTGGACTAGTGGACTTCAGACTCTTCAGGTTGCTGACTGCCTGGTCATAGTTACCATTGTCATAGGCGGACTTGGCACTGATGTAGTTTTGTAAGTCAGTACTCAGCTTATCAGCCTGACCAGAACGGTTATTAACCGCATTCAGCTTATCATAAGCACCTTGGTAATCATGGTTGCGGATCATGCGGTTAGCAGAATGGTATGCCTTGGTCGATTCATTTTCTGAGGAACGAACCTTAGAAGACGAACTACTCGACGAGCTGGTCGTGCTCTGTTGACCACAAGCCGCCAACAAAACGGAAACCGTCAGTGCGGCGGTCCCTACAATCGTCTTTTTTATTATTTTGTTCATAATTAGTTCTCTCCTAATCTACCAGATCTAGATAAATTCTACTCACTTATATTATATCATGAATAGCCAATTTGAAAAACGACGTAACCACTAATCCGCGATTACGTCGTTAATTACCTTACTTTTCTAATTCTGCACTCTGGAAAACCCGCTTAAAGAGAGGGCTGACTGGCCGATTTTCGTTGATCCGCTTAATCGCATCAGCAATCAGTGGGGCAACAGAAACCTGCTTGATCTTCTTGATCTGCTTTTCGGCTGGCAACTTGATGGAGTCCGTCACAACCACTTCCTTGATTGGTGACTTATCCAGTCGTTCAATGGCCGGACCGGAAAGAACCGCGTGGGTACATGAAGCGTAGACCTCCTTGGCCCCAGCGTCAATCAACGCTTGGGCACCAAGGGTGATGGTCCCCGCAGTATCAATCATATCATCGATCATGATGCACTTCTTCCCCTTAACGTTCCCAATGATGTTCATGATCTGGGCAACGTTAGCACGAGGACGACGCTTATCAATGATGGCAATTGGTGACTTCAAGAATTCAGCCAGTGCCCGGGCCCGGGTCACCCCACCGTGGTCAGGTGAGATCACCACGGCATCGTCAGCGACCCCTTCACGAATGAAGTATTCTGCCAACAGGGGTGCCCCCATCAAGTGGTCAACTGGGATGTCAAAGAAGCCCTGAATCTGAGCAGCGTGCAGGTCAAGGGCGATGACCCGGTCGACCCCGGAGTTTTGGAGCATGTTAGCAACCAGCTTAGCCGTAATTGGTTCCCGGCTCCGTGCCTTCCGATCCTGCCGTGCGTAACCATAGTATGGCATAACCACGTTAATGGTCTTAGCACTGGCCCGCCGCAGGGCATCCACCATGATCAATAGTTCCATCAGGTTGTCATTGACTGGTGCAGAAGTAGACTGGATGACATAAACGTTGTCACCCCGCACACTCTCTTCGATGTTGATCTGAATTTCACCATCGCTAAACCGGTCAACGGATAACTTTCCCAGTTCAACGCCGACGTGTTCTGCGATCTTCTCAGCCAACGGGCGGTTAGAATTTAACGCAAAGATTTTTAAATTAGAGTCAGAATAATGCTGTGTCATTAGATCCTCCGCAATTTATAAAATAGCTACTGACGTACGGTTAGCTCATTAATAAAGATATATTCTATCCTTTTCTATCATATAGAGCCGCCTGTTAAAAAGCAAGCAAAACTGGGATTACCACGGTAGCTTCTTGGCGTAATCCTTCTTGTTAACCTGCCGTGCCCGAGCGATCGCCATGTCGTATTGTTCAACACTGTCAGTGATCGTGGAACCAGCCGCAATGAAGGCATCCTTGGCGATGTTAACTGGCGCAACCAGGTTACTGTTGCTGCCGATGAAGGCGTGGTCGCCAACATTGGTGTGGTGCTTGTTGGTCCCGTCGTAGTTGACAAAGACGACCCCACAGCCGACGTTGATGTTCTTACCCAGGGTAGCATTACCGATGTAGGTCAGGTGACCAACCTTGGTGCCTTCGCCAATGTAGGCCTTCTTGACTTCACAGAAGTTACCGATGTGGACATTTTCACCGATCTCGGCTTCTGGACGCAGGTGACTGTTTGGACCAATGTCACTACCGTTGTGCATCTCGGCGCTCTCCAGGGTCGAAGAGGTAATCTTAACCCCATCGTGAATCGTGGAGTCAATGATCCGGGAACCCGCACTGATGTAGCAGTCGTTACCGATGACCGTCTTTCCCTTGAGGACCACGTTCCCTTCCAGAACCGTATCCCGGCCTAAGGTAACATCGGCATCGATGTAGGTAGTGTCAGGGTCAATCATTGAGACCCCTTCCTGCATCCAGTGCTTGTTGATCCGGTTACGCATTACCTTATTAGCCCGGGCGAGGGCAACCCGGTCGTTAACCCCCATGGACTCGTCGAAGTCATCCATCTTGTAGGCCGTAACGATCTCGTCTTCACCCTTCAGAATGCCGATAACGTCGGTCAGGTAGTACTCACCCTGGGCGTTATCGTTGTTGATCTTGTTCAGGGCAGCGAAGAGCTTCTTGTTATCGAAGCAGTAAACCCCAGTGTTGATTTCCTTGATTGCCTGTTCTTGAACGTTGGCGTCCTTTTGTTCGACGATCCGTTCCACAATGCCGACATCGTTGCGGACAATCCGGCCGTAACCAGTTGGGTCTGGGGCAACGGAAGTCAGGATCGTAGCAGCAGCATGACGTTGTTCATGGTACTGGAAGAGCTTCTCAAAGGTTTCCGCCCGGAACAGTGGGGTGTCCCCACTGACAATGATGGTCTCCCCATCAATGTCACCCAGGATGTCCTTAGTCTGCATAACCGCGTGACCAGTCCCCAGTTGTTGCTTCTGCAGGACATAGCGGGTCCGGTGACCGAGGCTCTCTTCGACGGTCTTGGCACCAAAGCCAACCACCGTGATGATGTTTTCGATGTGGGCCTTCTCCAGTTGCGTCAAGACATGGTCCACCATGGTCTTACCACATACCTGGTGGAGGACCTTGTAGAGCTTGGAGCGCATCCGCGTCCCCTTACCAGCTGCCAAAATAATTGCGTTACGTTTTGCCATCGTTAATCTTTTCTCCATTCCTAATCAAATACAGTTGTCATGAAGTTACCGGGACGGGCCGTGATCGACTTTGTCTCGCCATCTTCAGCATCTACTTTAATTAATGAGGTGCAATTGTCAACCAGTCGCTTACCATTTGTGGCGTTACCCTCAGCTAGAACAGTCATGCCAACCAGGTGGGCGTCAAACTCCTTGATCAGTGAGTGCATCCCGTTGAGCGTGCCCCCACCCTTCATGAAGTCATCAACTACGACCACATTGGCCCCTGCCGACAGGGTCCGCCGGGAGAGCTCCATCTTCTTGATCCGTTGAACCGAACCAGAGACGTAGTTAACACTGACCGTTGGCCCCTCCGTGATGTGGGAACTGTTGCGGACAATCACAAATGGCTTGTTCATGTACATGGCCACACTCTGGGCAATCGGAATCCCCTTGGTCTCGACCGTCATGATCACATCCACGTCCTTATCAACGTACTGGGTAGCGATCAGACGGCCCACTTGCCGGAGGATATCCGGCCGGCCGATCAGGTCAGACAGGTAAACATATCCCCCTGGCAGGAGGCGTGAGTCATCGTTGACTTCCGCAACCAGGTTGTCAATCGCTTTTTGGGCGTTTTCCTTGGAGTAGAGCGGCGTCAATACTGCACCACCACTGGCACCGGGGATGGTCTCAAGACGGCCTTCTCCCCAGGTATGGAAGGTGTGCTTAACGATGCTTAGATCTTCGCTGATTGAGGACTTTGCGGATCCAAAGCGTTCGCTGAAGAACTTCAGGGATACCAAGGTGCGGGGGTGTTCCATCAGGTAACGAGTCATATCTACCAAACGGTTACTTCGACGTACTTTCATCATTCTTCTCTGCCTTTCAAAAAGTATTAATTCCAGTTAATTTTAACATAAAATGTTCGGGTTTAGCTGAACTATTTTTAAAAACCTGAGCTGGCATTAAATGTACCAGATTTAGTATAAAAAAGGTCGGCGAACGAATTCGCCGACCTCTTATCTTAGTTAATTAGCTTCAACAAAGTAGTTCTGATAAACCAGGGCCACCACGTAGATGATGACTTCAATCACGGCAATAAAGAAGCTGACCGGCCAGTTAGTCAGGTAACCCAACAAAAGGCCCAGCCAGGTACCCAGCAGGGAGAAAAGGATTGCCAGAACAATCATCTTGCAGACCCCGTGGGTGAAGTACTTAGCGCTGGCGGCCGGCAGGGTCAGGAGGATGAAGATCAAAAGCGACCCCACGATCTGCGCCGCCACACTGACACTCAGGGCCAAGAGGAGCAGGAAGATCACCGAAATCAAAGTTTCATTGACCCCGGCCACCCGGGCACCGATCGGGTCGAAGGAACTGAACTTCAATTGCCGGTAAACGGCCAGAGTAATCAGCAGGACCACAGCGGAGAGAACAATCAGCTGGTGGACTTCATTGGCAC
>CAMFOZ010000122.1 GCA_945971245.1 uncultured Lactobacillus sp. | reverse complement strand
AATTTTGAAGGAAGTGGGCATATGCTAACGAAAAAGCGCCGGCGCCTAGCACTGCGAACGTGCTCTCTAGCTGGACGGATCCTCATCGAGAATGGATCCAACATGGAACGGGTCAACGATACCCTGCACCGAATGGCCCATACGGCTGGCCTCCAAGACTTTCAGGCCTTTACCACGGTAACTGGGATCGTCCTGGGGGCTAACAACTTGCCCAACGCGATGGTGATGAATATCCGGCGGCGGAAGAATGACCTGAGTAAGGTCACCGCTGTAAATGAAATTTCCCGGGAAATGTCCCAGGGATTGATCACCCTGCCCGAAGCATATGCCCAGTTGAAGTGGGTCGACCGGCAGGGACCATACCGGTATCAGAACCTGGTGGAGGCCATCGCTGCTGCCGTTTTAAGCTTGGCCCTGATGATCGTCTTCACGGGTGACTACCAGGATTCCTGGGTTGGCTTTATCGATGGTGGGATTAGCTATGCCGTCTTCTCTTACATGATTCGTAAATTCAAGATCCAATACCTGGGGGAGTTCTGCTCGTCCTTGGTGATCGGCTTTCTGGCGGTCCTGATGGTGAAAGTCGGCTGGGCGCATGATGTTAACGACATCATCATCGGGGCCGTGATGCCACTGGTTCCCGGGATCCCTTTGACCAACGCTGCCCGTGACCTGGTGTCGGGAAACCTGATTAGCGGACCGACTCGGGGAATTGAGGCGGTCTTGACGGCAGTCTCAATCGGTAGTGCGATTGTGATCGTCCTGCACTTTGCTTAGGAGGTGGCGAAATGCATTATTGGTTAAACCTGGCCCTCCAGTTCTTCCTCTCCTATATTTCAACGGTCTGTTTTGGAATCCTGCTCCATATTCCGGTGCGGGCCTATAACGTGGCCGGAATCATCGGTGGGGGCGTCTGGGTGATCTACTGGGTGATGTATTACCAGGAAGCGGTCGGCCTGGCCTTCAGTAACCTGACGGCGGCCATCCTGATTGCCCTCTGTAGTCGGTGGGCGGCGCAACACAAGAAGATGCCCACGATCGTCTTTGAGGTTCCCGCCCTGGTGCCATTTGTTCCCGGTGGGCAGGCCTATAAGATGGTGCGGAACTTTGCTATTGGCAACTACCACCTGGTGACGGTTTACTTCTACCAGGTGGTAGTGATCGTGGGGGCGATTACCCTGGGCTTTGGATTGGGTGAGCTATTGAACCGGATTATCCACTATCGCCACTGGAAAATTGTGAAAAAGCACCGTTGAGACTGGGCAGTGTGGTATACTCAGTTAATGTTAAATACTAAAATAGGAGATCAAATATGTTTATTGAACGTGATCAGCACCGGTGGTGGCGTTTTGCCATTAGTGGTGGTGCTTTTATCATTTTAATGCTGCTTATTAAGTTTAATTCATCGGTTGCCACGATGATCGATGCCGTTCTGCAATCACTTTTTACCGGGCAGCGAATCGAAAGTGTGGGCTGGTTCCATGCTTTAATGACCCTGTTGTCGTTCTTGGCGAGTCCTAAGATGGACCTGCTTTGGGTGCTTATTATTGCGGTTGTCCTGTGGCTCAAACACTACCAAATCCCAGCGCTATGGGCTTTGGGGACGATTATCGGTGGTGACATCCTTGGTGAGATCTTCAAGCATATCGTTAAACGGGCCCGGCCGGCTCAGCACCTGGCTGCTGATAATGGTTATAGTTTTCCAAGTGGTCACACCCTGGGAATCTTCCTGGTAGCCGCCATCCTTTTGCTGATCGTGATTCCGCTGATCAGAAAGCACTCCACCCGGACGATTTGTCAGCTACTGATTGTCTTTGTGGTCTTCTTCCTGGCGGTTTCCCGGGTCTACCTGTACGCCCACTGGCCATTTGACACCATCAGTGCCATGCTTCTGGCCTACGCCTGGCTTCAGGTGGCAGAATGGCTTTATGTTGCCTGGGCACCACGCCTGCGGGAAGTTTCATTCCTATCGACTTCTGAAATATAGTAATATTGAGACTGGCAGAGAATGTAATTTTCTCACCAGTCTCGTTTTTTATTTAAGGGGGAAGAGAATGATGCCAGGAATCAAAATTAACGTAGCGGTGCTTGATGATAGCCCGGCCATTGCCAAGATTCTGGCCGATCCACTTGTTCAGCGCCGGGCCCACCTGATGGTTTTACCCGATCCGACTGCAGTAGCCATGCTGATGCAAAGTACCCACCTTCTGACGGTTCGGTGTAACGGCCAGATCGTGGGGATCATGACGCTCGAACAGGTTAATGCCAACTGTTGGGAATTAGGCTACCTCCTGCGCCGGACCGACTGGGGGAAGGGAATCATGACCACTGCGGTTGGTCTGCTCTGTGACCGCCTGCACCCCGGAGAATGCCTGCAAGCGACGGTCGATGATGATAACATTGGCTCGCAACGAGTCCTGATTAAGAACGCCTTTACTAAGGAAGCGGACGATGGGGAGCAGGGGAAATGGTTTTTTAAAAAGTCCTTGCGTTGATCGAATATTAGAGTATAATTAGAAAACAATGAAGAGGTTGCATCGCTTATCAGTAACCCGCAACAGGTGAATGAGCACCGAACGGCGGGGGAAAGGAAGAGATGCCGAAACAGGTGCTGGCTTATTCCAGCAGGCTGTTGGGCTATGACTGAATAAGTCATGGACTGTCGCTAAAATGCGGGGCGCTTCCAAAAAAGATTTACCGTGGTTATTACCAGGTCTTCTGATGGGTGTCCCGTTGGAAGCCTTTTTTTATTTACTATTTGGAGGAATGAGTTATATGGCAGAAACAAGTCAAAGTGACCACTCCACCGGCCACATTCATCGGTCGTTGCGGACACGTCACCTCTCAATGATTGCCCTTGGGGGAACAATTGGGACCGGGCTCTTTATCACCAGTGGTGAAGCGATCTCAACTGCCGGACCTGGTGGGGCTCTGGTTGCATATGTTGTGATGGGGATGATGGTCTACTTCCTGATGACCAGTCTCGGGGAAATGGCAACTTATATGCCACTGACCGGGTCATTCTCTGCTTACGCTACTAAGTTTATTGATCCCGCCCTCGGTTTTGCCATGGGGTGGAACTATTGGCTGAACTGGGCCGTTACCATCCCAGTGGAAGCGACGACCGCCGGAATTATCATGAATTATTGGTTGCCGTCAGTTCCCCAGTGGATCTTCAGTGTTACCGTGTTGGCCCTGATCTTCTTGATCAACTACCTCTCCGTCCGTTCTTATGGTGAGACGGAGTACTGGTTGGCCCTGGTTAAGATCGTTACGGTAATTGTCTTCCTGATCGTTGGGGTAGCAATTATCTTCGGGATCATGGGCGGACACGCCGTAGGGGTAAGCAACTTCCACTACAAGGAGGCGCCATTTGTCGGCGGAATTCCCGCAATTATCAGTGTCTTCTTGATCGCCGGTTTCTCCTTCCAAGGGACCGAATTGGTTGGGATTACAGCTGGTGAAGCGGCCACTCCAGAGGTTTCAGTCTCCAAGGCTATTCACTCAACCTTCTGGCGGATTCTGATCTTCTACATCTGCACGATCTTCGTAATTGCATGTATCCTGCCGTACACCGACAAGAACCTGTTGAACCAAAACGTTTCTAACATCACGATGAGTCCATTCACCATTGTCTTTAAGCGGGCAGGGTTGGCCATTGCGGCTAGTGTCATGAACGCGGTTATCCTGACGGCGGTGGTATCTTCCGCTAACTCAGGCCTCTACGCCTCAACCCGGATGCTCTTCTCCCAGGCACGTGAAGGCTACGCATGGCGCTTCTTCGGTTACGTCAACAAGCGCGGTATTCCGATCTACGCCCTGCTTGGGACGATGTTGGTCTCAACCTTAATTTACCTGACCCAATTTATCGGCCCACAGGCTTATAACTACCTGATCAATGCTTCTGGATTGTGTGGATTTATCGCTTGGCTGGGAATTGCTTCTTCACACTGGCGGTTCCGGCGGGCCTACCTGGCTCAGGGGCGTGACCTTAACGATTTGAAGTATCGGTCATCCTTCTTCCCATTTGGACCGATCTTTGCCTTTATCCTTTGCTTCATCGTCATCTGTGGACAAAATGTGGATGCCTTTATCAAGTTAGATTGGCAAAACATCCTTATCTCTTACATGAGTGTGCCAATCTTCCTGGTTTTGTTCATCTACTACAAGGTTCGTTACCGGACCCACATCATCCCATTGGATCAAGTGGACTTGTCCCGGAGCACCAAGGGTGAAAAGTACGTGGCACCAGATGATGAGGATAAATAATTATTAACCACAAAATATGGTCACTTTCGGGTGGCCATTTTGTTTTTTAGTGTTAAAATTGTATTCGTGTGTTTTTTAAGACTCTAATTAAGAAAGGGAAAATGATTAATGATTGCTTTAGCCGGAACAATTGGTGCTGGGAAGACCAGCCTGACGCAACTCTTAGCTGACCATCTGCACAGCCAGGCATTTTATGAATCAGTTGAGGGAAACAAGATTCTGCCTCTTTTCTATAAGGACCCGAAGAAGTACGGCTTCTTGTTGCAGATCTACTTTTTAAACAAGCGGCTGGACGAGATTAAAGACTCCTACAGTAACGACCTGAATGTCTTAGACCGGTCGATCTTCGAGGATGCCCTCTTGTTTAAGCTAAATGCCGACATGGGGCGGGCCACTGAGACTGAATCAGACATTTACTCATCATTGTTGGACAATATGATGGAAGAACTGCCAGACCAAGTTCACCAGAAGGCCCCAAATCTGCTGATCACTATCCAAGTTTCATTTGATACGATGCTGAAGCGGATCAAGAAGCGGGGACGGTCATACGAACAGATTGCCAATGACCCATCCTTGTATAACTACTACAAGAACCTGAATGAACGCTACGTTGATTGGTACAAGCAATACGATGAGAGTCCAAAGATGCTGATCGATGGGGACAAGTACGACTTTGTTGAGGATCCACAGGCGGCTCAACAGGTCCTTACAATGATCGATCAGAAGCTGGAAGAATTAAATCTCAAATAATGTTTGACAGAACTTTGAAATAATGCTATATTAATTAAGCTGATTTGTTTCAGTTTAATTAATTTTTCGGAGGATTAGCTCAGTTGGGAGAGCATCTGCCTTACAAGCAGAGGGTCACAGGTTCGAGCCCTGTATCCTCCATATGCGGATGTGGCGGAATTGGCAGACGCGCAAGATTTAGGATCTTGTATCTTTTGATGTAAGGGTTCAAGTCCCTTCATCCGCATTCAGCTTTCAAAATTAATTTGAAAAAGCTGTTGACAAATTTCCATCAATCATGTATCATTTATAACTGTTGATACGGAATGTGTCAAAAACTTAATATGCGGAAGTAGTTCAGTGGTAGAACATCACCTTGCCATGGTGGGGGTCGCGG
>CAMFOZ010000121.1 GCA_945971245.1 uncultured Lactobacillus sp. | reverse complement strand
TCTTAACAGAGGACCAACAGTGGGCTAAGGTCGCTCTGGTTAAGGAAATTGCCCAAGAAGTTTGGGGGTAAAGTAATCTGACATAAATTAACAGGCTATGTCACCGTTCTACAGGTGTCATGGTCTTCTTTTATTCATCGATTTGTTAATCGTTTAACATTTATTTTGATAAACGATTGACAATTTTCCTAAAAGCACTTACAATCTTCACCGTAATCGTTTTCAGAAAGCGAAGGGAGTCGGTTGTATTGCATAAAGTCGATAAGTCGCGAGTGATCAAAGTCACAAACGCCCGTTATCGCGAACATTACCACATTCAAACCCCAGCAGGTTGGCTAAACGATCCTAATGGCCTCTGCTTTTTCAAGGGCTACTATCACGTCTTCTACCAGTTCCATCCCTATTCTGCCGAATGGGGACCAATGCATTGGGGACACGTCCGCAGTAAAGACCTTGTCCATTGGGAAAACCTATCGGTAGCCCTGGTTCCCGGTGACCCTGAGGATTCTGGCGGTTGCTTTTCTGGCTCAGCCATCGTCAAGGATGACCGACTGTACCTAATTTACACGGGTCACCACTACTATGATGATGGCAACCAGGACCACTTCTGGGAAAATCAGAACGTGGCCTACAGTGACGACGGGATCCACTTCACCAAGTACACAGAAAACCCGGTGATTGAGACCCCAGCCGACAATAGTCAGGACTTCCGGGATCCTAAGGTTTGGGAACACGACGGTCAGTATTACTTGGTTATCGGTAGTCGGGAGCAGGCAAATAGTCGGGCCCGGATCTTGCTTTACAAGTCCAGCGACCTGCTGCAGTGGCAGTATCGCGGTCCAATTACCAAGTCACAGAGCATCGAACTCGAGGGGTCAATGTGGGAATGCCCGGACCTCTTCCGGCTCAACGGCCAGGATGTTATGGCCTGCTCACCAATGGGAATCCAACCCCAGCGGCACCGCTTCCTCAACCTAAGTCAGGCAGTTTACTTCGTCGGACGATTGGACTATGACCAGGCCCGTTTCGATCATTACAGCCTCCACTTATTGGATTATGGACATAACTTCTACGCACCCCAGTCCTTCCTGACCCCGGATGGACGCCGTATCCAGTTTGGCTGGTTCAGTTCCTTTGATAACCCGATGCCAGAACAGGCCGACGGTTGGGCCGGTGCCTTGACGCTGCCCCGGGAGCTCGTTATGCACGGCAATCGTCTGGGTGCCATCCCCGCGCAGGAAACGACTCGGTTACGGGTTGGTGAGGCACTCAATACTTCAGCAATTATTCATTCTCCGCACCAACTCACGGTTACCGATCCGCAACACACTGAGTGGAATCTGACCTTTGACCTGACCAACGATTATAACAGCCAGATCAGCTGGCAAATCGCTAACAATGATCAGGTCTTAATTGCCTTCAGCTATGACCAGGCAACCGGCGAAATCACGGTTCACCAACACGACCAGGCTAGTGATCGCTACGCCACGATCGGCCATGTCCGTCAGCTCCGGGCCAGGATCTTCGTGGACACCAGTTCCGTTGAGATCTTCATTAACGAAGGTACCGCCACCTTCACCGAACGTTACTACAACGATCAACAGCCGGTTTCGACCACGGTTGCCGCTAGTCAGCCCACTGCTATCGCCATCAAAGCTTACACACTTGATATGAAAGGATAATTGACATGAAAAAGCACAGCTTATTCAAGAACCCCTTTTATCGGTTCGATTCGTTAAACATCCTCCTCTTCTTCACTGCCTGGGGAATCTGGTGGTCATTCTTCCAAATCTGGCTGACCAACACCCTGCACTTCTCCGGTGAACAGGTGGGGACGATCTATTCCTTTAACTCCGCCATCACCCTGGTGCTGATGTTCGTCTACGGTGCCATTCAGGACCGGCTCGGCCTGAAGCGCTACCTGCTGATCTTCTGTGCCGTCATGGAAATGCTGCTCGGCCCATTCTTTACCTGGCTCTACGCTCCGCTGCTCCACAGCAACTTCTACCTCGGGACCTTCCTCGGCTCCCTCTACCTGTCGTTTGCCTTCCTGGCCGCTTCCCCAACCTTCGAAGCCGTCACGGAGCGGATCAGTCGACGCTACAAGTTTGAATATGGTCAGGCTCGGTCATGGGGTTCCTTCGGGTACGCAGTTTCTGCCTTACTCGCTGGCTTTCTCTTCACCATCAACCCTAACCTGGTCTTCTGGCTCTCATCTGCCATCGCCCTGGTTCTCTTCCTCCTGCTCGTTTTCGTTCATCCCGAAAAGAACCCAAAGATGATTGACCTCTACGAAAACAAGGTTGAAACGGCCAAGGAGAGTTCCACAGCTTCACTGAAGGAAATCTTCGGCGTCTTCAAGATGAAGGCCCTCTGGCAGATCATCGTCTACATCATCTTCTCCTGGACCTTCTACACAGTCTTTGACCAGCAGATGTTCCCCCAGTTCTTCACCCAATTTTTTGCCACCAAGGCGCTTGGCCAGCAGATGTACGGGGTTCTAAACTCCGTGGAAGTCTTCTTGGAAGCAATCATGATGGCCTGTGTGCCATGGCTGATGAAGAAGATCGGGGTCCGCAAGACCTTACTGGTCGGGATCACCATCATGGTTGTCCGGATCGGGGGCTGTGGCCTGGTCACAAATCCGCTCGGCGTCTCCTGCATCAAGCTGCTGCACGCCCCAGAAACGGCCTGCTTCGCCCTCGGTCTCTTCCGTTACTTCACCCTGCACTTTGATACCAAGGTTTCGGCTACCCTCTACATGGTTGGTTACCAGATTGCTGCCCAGGTTGGTCAAATTATCTTTTCAACCCCACTTGGGGATCTGCGTGACCACATCGGTTACAGCCACACCTTCCTGGTTATCTCCGGAATCACGCTGCTTGCCGGGATCTATGCTACCTTCATCCTGAAGAAGGACAACGTGGACGTCAACGGTCAGCCGCTGAACTAAAATTAGATTTTAAAACTAAAACAGCTGCGGATTTTCTCTCCGCAGCTGTTTTTATATTCTATTCAGCAAGTCGACCGACGACTGGCAGATCCTTTAATACCCGTTTACCATGAGGTGACTTTTCAAGCAAAACATCAGTCAGGTCCTGGCCGGCCAGGTTTCCATGGTGGCGGCCACCCTGCCAGGCCGGTTTGGCAGAGACGTCATAGATTACGCCTTCAACCGCTACGTAGGCTGGTTGACCAGCTCGGCCATTGTACTTTGCCAGTTCATCCCTCGTCATTACCTTATCAGCCATCCTGATGACCTCCTTTAATTTTGGTAATTAAACCATACCATGAACCCTGGCCTTACGCCTAGGAGGGCCATCAATGATTAAGCAAAACTTATCAATCGTCCTTAGTAAAGTGCAGGTGGATCCCGCCGTCGCCCAGCAATTCTGTCTTCGTAACCTTGAACCGTTGATTAACAAAGACCTGCTGGGTGTCGAAAGTCCCCTTCTTACTGGTATCCCCACTGATGTAGGGGGCCATCACCAGCGAGATTTCATCAACCAGGCCAGCCTTCAGGAAGGCCCCGTTGATCAGGGCACCGCCGCCCAGGGCCACCTTTTTGATGCCGAAGTACTGCCGCAGTTTGACCAGGGCCTGGGCAAAGTCAATCTCTGAGTCGCCACAGACTAGGTACGGGATCTGCATGGCCCGTAGGAAGGCCAGGTAGCGGCGGCTGGCGAGTTTGGTGACCACCTCAATCGCCCGGCTCTTCTTACCGGCATAGTCGAAATAGTTTTTCTCCCAGCCAGCACGGCCCCGCCGATCAAAACTGACGTCCCAGGTAGCCGAACTGATCCCCGCCGGTACCCAGTCCTGGTAGTCAATTCCCGTCGGATCGTATTGGCTGAGGTCCGGGTGACCAGACGCCGCATACATCACAATCGTGTTGCTACCGTTGGCATTGGTGTTACTGATCTTGAAGAGGATATCGTCGTAGTAGTCACCAGAAGCTTTATCCCCCGGCAGACCGTCCCAATCCCCATCAATCTTGCCGTCGATCGATTCATACATATGTACAATTACCTTCGCACGTTCCATCACGCATTCCTCCTTTGGTCCCCATTTTAAAACAGAAAAGGACGTGGCAAAACCAGGTCTTGTCACGTCCTCATCATTAGCAATCGTGGGTACCACTGTATTCAGTTGAGACGGGTTCCGTGAGGTCAACGACTTCCAGATTCTCCGTCAGGACCCCCTTGGTTGGACTCATCATCGGCAGGGTGAAGTACTTCGGGTTGAACCGGACCTCCATCTGGTTCTCAAATTGGATGTTGGCGTACGGCTCACTCTTGATGTAGATATCACCGATATTCGATTCGATCTTCTCGTCAAAGTCATGCAGGTCCATCCCCTTCTTGACAAAGATCAGCCGGTAGTTGGCATCTAGGTTGCAGTTGCCAATTGCGGAGAATGGGCCAACCCCATCGTCGAAGTCCAGAACAATCGTCTTGTCAGGACTCAGGTACTTGGCAACCCGCTTCTTGGCGTCATCAGTAAAGGTTAAATGCTTCATAATCGTGACCTCCTCGTTAGCTATCGATGCCTTCAGTCTACGCGCTTTTGCCAAAAAGCCAACTAATCTGCTTGGCGATCTTTACCATCCGGAACAATTCGCTCCCGCAATAATTTAAGGAAGAGCTGGGCCACGTTCGGCAGTTGCCGGTCCTTATTCCAGATCAGAATGTTGGCGTCGGTAAGAGCGGGCGCCAGCGGCCGAAAGGCCAGGCCCTGGTCGTAAAGATTGGCAATCCCGTCATAGGCTAGTGCCATTCCGGCGCCAGCCTTAACCAATAATTCAGCGTTGTAGAGGAGGTTGTAGCTGCCGACAAAATGATACTGGTTAATCAGGTCCCCTGCCCAGTCACGAAAGGTATCCTGCGCCCGCGATTGAACCGACGTTAATAGCGACAGTCCCAGCAGGTCACCAGGGGTAATGACCTGCTTAGCTGCCAGAGGTTCGGTCTTGCGCATCAAAATCCCCCACCGGTTTTGGGCGGGAAGGGGAAGTGAGTTATAGTTCAGCAAGTTTTCGTGCCCCATCACCACGCCAAACTCTAAGCTTCCCTGGTCAATCTGCTGGCGGATCGCCGTTGAATCCCCGCTCGTCAGGTTGACGCGCACTTCAGGATAGTCGCGAAGGATTTGGGCCAGGACGTCCATCATCGGCATCAGGGCACTGCTCTCGCCGGCCCCAATATCCAGGGTCCCGCTGACCACCTCATTGGCCTGGAGGTGGTAGGTCGTTTTATCCACCAGGGCCGTGATCTCCTGGGCCCGCTCATACAGGTAGTAGCCCTCCTGAGTCAACTTGATCTGCCGATGTCCCCGCTCAAACAGGGTCACTCCGAGGGTTGTCTCTAATTCTATGATCTGCCGCGACAGGGCCGGCTGCGAGATGTGAAGCCGGTGGGCCGCGCTTGAGATATTCCCCTCCC
>CAMFOZ010000120.1 GCA_945971245.1 uncultured Lactobacillus sp. | reverse complement strand
CCCGCCGCTTCTCCAGCAGGCCCTCATCAACCAGCATGTTCATCCCCTTGAGCACTGTTGCCGGGTTGATGTGAAGCTGCTGCGACAGCTGCGTCGTTGATGGGATCTGCGTCTCCTCGTCAAAGCCGCCGGTAAAGATCATCTCTTCGATCTGGGCCGCCAGCTGCTGGTACAGCGGTGCGGACCCGTCGAATGCAAATTGCACAGGATCATCTCCTTATCGGTTATTTGGTTAATTGCTTATGCAACTAAGTATATAAGTGACCATGTCAGAAAGCAAGATTAAAATAAAAAATTCCCACCATTAACTGGCAGGAATTTCTAAGCCCTTATTCTATTTATTAGTGGGCGCTGGGGAGGTCGGTGCCCTTGAAGGCGGTGTAACCATCGTCAGCCATAATTGTCGTTCCATTGATGGCGCTGGCTTCCGGTAAGGTTGCCAGGTAGATGGCCCCAGCGATCTCTGCCGGCTGAATGATCCGCCCCTTCATGTGCAGGGTTGACCCGTAAGCCTTCGTTGCGGGCTCCACCATTCCGGTTTCAACCCAACCTGGAGCAACGGAGAGAACTCGGACACCATGTGGGGCCACTTCACGGGCAATTGCTGCAGTGGCCAGGCGGACGCCACCCTTGCTGGCAATGTAGCCGACCGACTCGAAGTTTGAAATAAAGCCATCCAGGGAGCCAACGTTGACGATGACCCCGGACCCCTGCTTGACCATCTGGGCCGCTACCTTTTGGTCAACGTTGATCGTTCCCATCAGGTTAACGTTAATTACCTGGCAGATGTTATCCAGGTCCGCCTCCACAAACGGCATGTGCTTGCCGAGGATTCCCGCAACATTGGCGGCCACGTCGATCTGGCCAAAGCGTTTAACCGTCTCATCAACAAGCGCCTGAACCTGGTCGGCCTGGGAAATGTCGCATTGGAAAAAGGCCACGGTGCCCAGTTTCTGCAGCTCGGCCAGCCGTTCCTGATTTTCATGCAGGTCGGCAATCATTACAGCATAGCCTTCCTTAAGAAACTTCTTAGTCGTGGCGAGGCCAATGCCATTTGTCCCACCGGTAACAATCGCTACTTTCTGTGTCATCAGTAATTCCCCCTTCTAGAATCATCACCAGCATTATATGCGATAATAATATCTAGTAATACATCAATTGATATACAGAGGTACTCCGAATGAAAATTCCCGAATACTATTACGACAACACATTCATTCCCTTCAAGTACCAGCTCATCGGTGACCGCCCGCAACGCCACTATGCTGCGGGCGAAATGCTGGTCAATGTCGGCGAGTACATGACCAGCACCTACTACATCCACCAGGGGGTGCTGAAGCTGGCCATTATTTCCAACACTGGTATGGAGAAAACCGAACTCTTCATCGGCCACGGCGGCCTCTTCCCACTATACAGTCCGATCGAACGCCGGTACCGGGAAGAACGCGACGAACTGATCGTTAAGGCTCAGACCGACGTTACGGTCACCAAGATTCCACAACGCGCTATTGCTGACCTGATCGACCACAATCCGTTGTTTGCCCGGGCCATGCTCCGTCAGTATGCCGACTTCACCGCGATCCTGCTCTACGATACCATCAACCTTTCTAGCCAGAACAACCTGACCAAGGTCTGCAACTACCTTTACCAGTACGAGAAGCTCCTCAAACCACACGGAATCATCCTCACCCAGGAGGAGATTGCCTCAAACATCGGTATTCCCCTGCTCACTCTTTCCCGCCACCTGCAGAAGCTTCGTCAGCAAGGAATCATCACCACGGCCCGTAAGCAAATCGAGGTGGTGGACTGGCCACGACTGATCAAGCTCTGTAGTCCTGAATTGCTAGCCCCCTAAAGGAAAAGCTTCCCTGAAAATCTTCAGAGAAGCTTTTTCTTTAGTCAAACAATAGCTCATACATCCTGGGCGCCAGGGGCCGATCAAGCTGCAGGTCCATCCCCACTGCCGCTTTCTTCTTTGGTCCAAGCTGCTCCTCGCGAACCGAGTCCGGCTTTATCTTAGCGGTACCGAGGTAGTAAAACTGCTTACCAGCTGCATCACTGCGTTTCACAAAGAGGCGGAGGGTCACAGCAGGCTTGCCAGTGGATACGCCGGCCAATAGCTGCTGGACCTCGGGCGAGTCAAGGTGGCGGGGACTCCGGGTATACCAGCGGAGCGATTGACCATCTTGCAACTCATTGTCGTAAACCGCATTACGCCGGTCCGCATCAGTTTTGCGGTAGGTGATGAAGATCGGACATTCATCCCCTGCCACCCGGTAACCGTACATAGGGGCACTGACGTCTAGCGGCCAGTTCAGCAGGCGGCAAACATCCTGGCGGTCATAACGCTGGTAGGGAGTAAATTGCTGGGTGGGATCGTACTGCTGGCTGAGGGCTAGCCCGGTTGTCACTGCATCGGCTAGCAGACGCCTAAACGTTGTGTCATCGGCTAAGGCAGCTGCCAAGTCGGGGTTCCACTGGTACTCATCAGCCTTTAAGGTAATCAACGGTTGACTGCCATACCGGGCCTTCTTGGTAGTCTTCCCTGCCTTTACGTCAAAGAAGTTCAGCGACAAAATGTCCATTACCGATTGCCGCACCGCGGGCGTGTTATAGGCGTGTGCTTCCTGCCACCGGGTCGCCAACCGCTCAGTTGAACACCGGCCATTTTTCAGTAGTTCATCCAAAAGCAACAGTTCGTGGGGCCGCTTCCCGTTGAGCAGCTCCTTGGTAACAAACGATAGAACCCCACTTTCGTAACTTCCCAGAGCTACTCGTTCGCCCATCTTCACCAGGAAGTCGCCATAGTAAGCCAAGCGGTTATTATCCGCAAATACCTGCGGAGCCGTCGAACCATAACGGTAGAAATCGTAAAGGTAGGGCACGCGGCCAAGCTTGTTCTTCAGCTCCTGGTAGGACTGGCGGAGGGCCCGCATCGAGTCCAGCTTCGTCTGCGCCAGCGATTGCAGGATCTGATCCGTCGCCACTCGGTCGAAGTTGATCGTCGAAACACCGATGATGCCCGGCAGGCGGGTCTCTGCCTGCGCCCGGTCGGCATCCCGGCTGGTGTCATGGTTGAGGGCCAGGGGGATCAGGTAGTTGTTCTTGTAGTTGCCGATGAAGTCCAGGACCGTGACATAATCCTTTCCCGGGTATTTGCGCAGTCCTCGGCCGAGCTGCTGGAGGAAGACAATTGACGACTTGGTGTTCCGGAGCATCACAATCTGGTTCAGCGATGGAATATCAATCCCCTCGTTGAAGAGGTCCACCGTGACGATGTATTCCAGTGCGCCCTGCTCAAGCTGGCGAACTGCGGCTCGGCGCTGAACAGGACGGTCCGCGTTGGTCAACGCCACAGCCGGATGCCCGGCAGCAGTGAATTTCGCCGCAAGCTCCTTGGCCTCGGCCTGCCGGGAACAGAAGACCAGTCCCCGGGCCTGACTGCCACAATAGCCGTAGTAGTCCAGTTGCTGGAGCACGTAGCGGACCCGCTCGTCGGCAACCAGGCGGTGAAGATTAGTGGTATCATCAATGGTTTCGCCGTCGGACGTGACATAGTCCTGAACCCCAACGTAGTGAAACGGCGCCAGCATCCCGGCCTCCAGGGCGTCCTGCAGGCGGATCTCGTAGGCCAGGTGGTAGTCAAAGGCCGCGTAGACATCCTGATTATCGGGCCGGTCCGGGGTGGCCGTCATTCCCAGCCAGAATTGCGGCCGAAAGTGGTCCATCACCCGCCGGTAACTCGGCGCCGCCACCCGGTGCGCCTCGTCGATCAGGATGTAGTCAAAGGCCGTGGCCGAAAACTGGGCCAGGGTATCCGGTTGGCTGAGGGTCTGAACAGTCGCGAAGAGGTACTTGGCATCCCAGTCGTGCCGTTCCCCAGTCAACAGACCGTAATCACTGGCCGGACCCCCGATGACCCGACGAAAGCTCGCCAGCGACTTCCGGGCAATCTGCTCCCGGTGCACCACGTAGAGGAAGCGGTGAGGCTGAAAAGCTTTCACCGCGAAGGCTCCTAAATAGGTCTTCCCAGTCCCTGTTGCTGAAACCACCAGGCCTTTGTTGGCCCCCGCCGCTACCAGGGCATTGAGTTCGCCCAAGGCCGTCTTCTGCATCGCGTTCGGGGTGATCGGAGTAGCGGCAGGCTTAGCCGAGGAGTGGACCGGGGGAACCCAGCAAGTGCGGTAAGCCGTCAGCCAATCACTATCCAAAACCTGACTATCCGTGGTCAGGACTGTTAGCTGCTGGCGGAGCTGGTCGGTAAGGGCCGCATCAGTGGCCGAACTCACCCGTAACATCCATTCAACGTTTTCCAGCAGGGCTGACCGGGTGAAGTTGGCACTACCGATATAGGCCGTTTGGTAGTCACCATGTTCAAAGAAATAGCCCTTGGCATGAAAGCCGGAAGTCTGAACAATATGGACCGTCAGATTAGGAATCTTCATCAATTCCGCAAATACCCGTGGCGAGTTAAAGCCCAGGTAGTCACCAGTGATGATGGTCCCCGTCACCCCCTTGGCAGCCAGATCAGCCATCACGACCTTGAAGGGTACCAACATGTTCGGCGTAATGAAGGCCACCGCCCAGGTAAAACTCCGGCAGGTCAGCAGTTCGCGCCGCAGACTCAACCAGAGCTGCTCATTGTCCTGGCTGCTCAGGAGGGCCGGACTCAGCAACTCATGCCCCCGGTAACGTTGATCATATAGTCCATTGAGAATTGCGTTTTTTAATGTCTCCATTTAATCCCCCTTTTAATAAGCAAAGGGCCCGTTTGTTGAACAAACCAGGCCCTAATTTTTACAAGAATAACAGGCTACCAACCACTAGCCCGCAGACAGCACCGACCACCACATCGCGCGGATAGTGGACCCCACCGACCACCCGAATGATAGCCAGCAAGAAGGCTAGCACAAGAAGGGGCAGGCCCCAGTGCCAGTCAAACCAGAAGGCCGCCATAGCGATAACGGTTGCCGAGAAGACATGACGGCTTGGAAAAGAATCCCCGGTCTTCTCACGAGTAATCAAAGGACTAATCGGCCATTGTTCGTAGGGCCGGGGAGCATTGAGCCGCTGGCGAACAAGTGAGAGGAGAACGAACCCCACACCCGGAATCAGCATCAGTCGCCAGAGTTGTGGCCAGACACTAGCCCATCCCTGATAGAAGCCAAGCCAGACCAACCAGGCCAGCATGACCAGGTAAGCACCATACATAATGACCTCAACGCCCCGGTTGGCAACCCGCAAAGCCGTGACCAACTGCGAGTGGCGACGGAACGGTGCACTCAGACGACGGTAAAAAGCAGCGTAATCGCGAGCCATTATGGTAAATCATTCCCGGCAGCGAGGTAGAGGTCATACCACTCTTGCCGTGTGAGGATGATGTCGCTCCCGGCAGCGCTATCCTTGATGTGCTCAGGGTTCATCGTGCCCAGAAGAACCTGCATGTGAGCCGGGTGGCGAAGAATCC
>CAMFOZ010000119.1 GCA_945971245.1 uncultured Lactobacillus sp. | reverse complement strand
GTAGCCCCGGCCATGTTGTGGATAGCCTTAATAACATTGGTTCCAGAAACCACGATCCCCACGATTGGACCTTCTGTCATATATTCCAGCAGGTCAGGGAAGAATGGCTTATCGACCTTGTCAGCGTAGTGTTGCCGCAGCAATTCTTCAGTTGGCTGGATCATCTTCAGGGCTTCGATCTTGTAACCCTTCCGTTCGATCCGGGTGATGATTTCACCGATGTGGCGGGTCTTGACACCATCAGGCTTTACTAAAACTAATGTGTATTCGTCTTTAACCATAACGAACCTCTCCTTTTCAAGTCACTATCATAAGATTATCATATCTCGATTCGTTATGAAAGCACTTTCACCTACTTTATTTAACAATTTCGTGCTCAATTACCAGGTTTTGGCAGGCCTTAGCGGTCAAAACGGGGCTAACCGGTCCATTACTCAGGAGGGTCAATTGGTGCATAGCCCGGGAAGCCATCGTGTAGACCATTCCGACTGCATCGGTATTCTCCAGATTCGTTGCCGACACATCGTAGGCGAGAACGGCATCGAATTCGAGTCCCTTAGCCAGGTAAATTGGCAGGACGAGGATTCCCGTCGGCAATGCACTGTCTTCCTCACTGAGCAGGTGCAGGTTGGCCATCTTCTGCCGGTGCAGGGCCCGATAAACATCCTGGGCCTGCTGGCGGTTTTTGGTCAGGATGGCTACCGTCTCGTTGTCCTGATGCAACTTATTTACCTCGTCAACCAGGGCCTGACGAGTGCTGTCTGCTGAGTAGCGCACCAACAAACGTGGCTTGGCACCATGCCGGGTGAAAGAGATAATCTGGTCACCATCAGGCAGTAAGGACTTAGCAAAGTCGGTGATCTCCTTGGTTGACCGGTAGCTCCGTCGCAGGGCAATCAGGTTCGGGTGCTTAGCATCAAGGACGTCACTGAGTTCCTTGAGCATCTTTTCTGGTAGCTGGAGGGGCTTGAAGAGGGCCTGCTCACTGTCACCGAGGACGGTGAACCGGGCCTGGGGAAAGGCATGACGGAGGTAGACCATCATCGCCAGGGAGTAGTCCTGCATCTCATCGATGAAAACATATTGAAAGGAACGGTTCTGCCCGCTCCCGGTGATCAGATCCCGCAGGTACATCAGCGGGGCAGCATGCATCAGTTCCAGGCGGTGAAATTCGATCTCGTCCTGGTAGGCCGTAATCATGTCCGCCCACTCCCGGACACTGATCGCCTTAGGCAATGTCACCTGACGGAGGAAACGCTCATATTGATTGTAGAAGTCGAGAAAGTAATTGTTATAGATGGCATCCGCAATGATCCGCAACCGGCGCTTGGCCCACCGCCGTGACAGGTAGGCATACTGGGCATCCTCGTCGGCAAAGTCATCGACCGTCTTCTTACCATATAGGCGGTGCAGCTGCTGGGTGTTCAGATCGTCGAGTTCCTTGGCAACCCAGTCACTCTTGGCCTCGATCCGGACCCGGTGCTGGAGTTCCCGGATAAGCTTGTTCTTCAACTGGATCATCCGGTCGGCGGGGTGCATGGCACTCGGCAATGATTCGTAGACCTGCCGGATGTGGTCAGCACTGAAGAAGACCCGGCCGTTGAAACGGAGGTCGCTGAACTGCAGGTCCTGATCTGTCAGGTTGGCCGCGTATTGCCGAACCTGGTTCATCATCGTGACCCCTTCCATGAAGTCAGCGATCGCCCGGCTGGCATCCGGGTGAGCCTGGCGCATCTCGTAACGCTCAAACAGGCTCTCAACTTTCAGCCCCTCGAAGCGCCGGCGAACAAAGCCCTCTAGTGTTACCTGCCGCATGTTCCGTTCACCCAGGCTCGGGAGCACCTCAGAAATATAGTGACTGAAGAGGTTGTTGGGACTGAAGAGGACGATTTGGTCGGCATTTAGGACGGTCCGGCTGTGGTAGAGCAGGTAGGCAATCCGTTGCAGGATGGCGGACGTCTTCCCCGATCCCGCAACCCCTTGGACCAGCAGGAGGTCACTGTGGGTGTCCCGGATGATGTCGTTTTGTTCATTCTGAATTGTCGCCACGATGTTATGCATGTACTGGTCGTTCTGCTCCCCCAGGGTCACCTGAAGGAGTTCATCCCCAACCGTCTCGTTGGTATCGAACATGTTGGTGATTTTACCGTTCTTAATGGTGAACTGGCGCTTCTTAACCAACTCGGTATGTTGGGTGCCGGCCGGCGTCTCGTAGCTGACCTTGCCGAGGGTGCCGTTATAGTAGACCCCGGCGATTGGAGCCCGCCAGTCATAGACCAGGAAGTCAGTCTTGTCATCGTTCATCAGTGAGGCGGTGCCGATGTAGAGTGATTCTGGCTTATCTTCACCAGGGTCCTTAATATCGATCCGGCCAAAGTACGGTGACCCCTGCAGGCCCTTTAAGGTGGCCAGCTGGTGTTTGAGGATCGTTTCACTCTCGGCGGCCCGGGAAACCAGTTGCCGCTGCTGTTCCAGCATTGACCGTGACTCGGCAATATCATCGACCTCATAGCGGTTAATCGAGGCGTTTTCACTGTAGTTACGTTCCACGGCCCGGGTTTCCTTGTGGGCGGCCTCAACGGCGGTCGTCGTCTCGTCAATCTGCCGGTTGATCTCGGTGATGACCTTATCAACCCGCTGTTGTTCTTGCTGTTTCTCTTCTCGTTCTCCCATGCTTACCCTCTTTTCTCGTTATTAGCAATATAATATTGTAGCATCTTTCACCTAATCCGTCGCCGCAGAAGGCTTTGAACTAAAAAGAGACTGGCAGTTTTGCCAGTCTCTTTTCTATTATTCTTCATGAGCCGTCTTCAAGGCGTGCTTGAGCATGAATGGCGCCAGAACCGTGGCCAGAATGATCACGGTGATGACATCGGAGTAGTACATCGACGACATCAGGTGGGCCTCATAGCCGATCTGGGCGGTGATCAGGGCCATCTCTCCCCGAGCCACCATCCCGCTCCCGACAACGTAGGAGCTCGGCAGGTTGAAGCCGGATAACTTTGCCCCCGCGCCACAGCCAACCAGCTTGGTCAGGCAAGCCAGGATCGTCATGACAATCACAAAGACAAACGAGCGTTGGATGTTATCAAAGCGCATGTTAAGACCAACGCTGACGAAGAAGAGGGGGATAAACAGGGCGTAACCGATCGGAATGAAGCTCCGGTCAATTGTCTCCTTACGATGGGTATTAGCAACCGCAATCCCGGCGAAGAAGGAACCAACTGCCCCGCTTAAGCCGACGTAATCGGCCAGGGCCGCCATTCCCAAGCAGATGATCATCGCCATTACCGACGGGGCGGCCACCGTCAGCAGGCGCTCACTCAGGTGCATCAGGTACGGGGCCAACCAGCGGACCACCAGGTAAGTGCCACCGAAGAAGAGCACCTGGAGCAAGAGAGCCAGGCCCAGCGGCAAGTTGGTGTGACCACCCTTGCTACCGTTGATCATGCTGATCATGATACTCAGCATGATTACCCCGATGATGTCGTCGGCCACTGCAGCCCCCAGGATCGTAGCCCCTTCCCGACTATCGAGCCGGTTGAACTCTCGCAGGACCGCAACCGAGATGCTGACCGAGGTGGCTGAGAAGATCACCCCGATAAAGAGGGACTCCATCTTAGTGAAACCAAACAGGTAGCTGGCCCCACCCATCACGATCACTGGAACAATGACCCCGATGACCGCAACAATCACGGCTGGCCGCAAGTATTTCTTAAGCAAGGATAGGTCACTCTCCAGCCCGGCGATAAACATCAAAATGATGACCCCGATCTCCTGAAACTCATTCATCATTCCATCGAGGTGCACCCAGTTAAGGATGGCCGGACCGACGATGATGCCGACCAGGATCTGACCGATCACCTCGGGGATCTCCACCCGTCGGCAGAGGTGGGCCACTACTTGAGTTGCCAGCAGCAGGCCCGCTAAGGTTGCAATAAACTCCATAACACTCCTCCTATAAATAATTTAGTTTCATTTTAACATAGCCGTTCTTAAGCGCGGTGGGTGATCTATAATGAGACTGCAACTTATTTTTCAAGGAAAGGTGTCTCAATTGGATAATTCACAAGCGCACTATCACCGGGCCAAGGATGTCTTAGCCAAACCATTCTCGGCCCCGTTTCTCAAGTATATCTGGGCCGGGATCGTCGTTGGCCTAGTCACCGGTTTGGTGGTCAGCGTCTTCCGCTGGATCATCGACCAGACCCTCCGTCTCCTGACCATCGTCTACCCCTTTCTCGGCCACCATCCACTCTGGCTGCTTCCCTACGTTCTCGGGACCATCCTCGTCTCCTGGTTAATTGGCCGGCTAATCAAGGCCGACCTTACCGACCTGGTGGGCTCTGGAGTTCCACAGATTGAGGCCATTCTGCGTGGCCAACACCGGATGAACTGGTGGACCGTCCTGTGGCGCAAGTTCGTCAGTGGCCTGCTTACCATCTGCCCCGGCCTCTTCCTCGGTCGGGAGGGCCCCTGCATCCAGATTGGAGCCTGCATCGGGCAAGGTCTCTCCGAAAAGGTCTTCAAGCTGTCTAAAGAGGACGAACACCTTCTTCTCCAGTGCGGGGTTGCGGCCGGGCTGTCCGCAGCCTTCAGTGCTCCCCTGGCCGGAACGGTCTTCCTATTAGAGGAAGTCACTCACCGTTTCCAGGCGAAGGTCTGGGTCACGGCTTTTGTTGCCGCCATCGCTGCTGATGCCGTCACCTTCCTCTTCTTCGGTGCTAAGCCCTGCCTCTACCTGCCGATCAAGATGAGCTTACCAACCGGGGCCTACCCCTGGTTGATCGTTCTCGGCGTGGTCGTAGGTGCACTGGCCTTCCTCTTCCAGTACTTCATCTTCAACCTCAAGTGGTGGTACCGGAAGTTCACGGTCCTGCCTAATTATTACCACAGCATTCTGCCCCTCCTGCTGGTCATCCCGGTAGGACTCTGGAACCCGCACATTCTCGGGGGTAGTCACAACTTCATCATGTACGTAGCTGACACCAGCTTGCATGCCAACTGGTTACCGCTCCTGGGAATGATGGTCCTGTTCCTCGTCCTGCGTTTCTTCGGAACCATGCTAGCCTATGGGGCGACGGTTCCTGGTGGCATCTTCATGCCGATCTTCGTCCTCGGGAGTGTGATCGGTGCCATTGCCGGGATCATCATGATTCACGCCGGCATTATTCCAGCTAGCTGTTACCTAAACATCATTGCCATCAGCATGGCCGCCTACTTCGGGGCCGCCGAGGGGGTTCCATTTTCCGCCATCCTGCTGGTCACCGAGATGGTTGGTACCATCCAGCAGGTCTTCCCGATGATGCTGCTCACCTTTGTCGCCTACTACACCAGCATGTTGCTCGGCGCCCGGCCATCGATTTATGACGCCCTCCGTCAGCAGATGGTGTTTGAAAACTAGTCATTACGAAAAAGAGGCTGGGAAAAAACTCCTAGTCCAAAGCAAAAACCGGATGATGAATTT
>CAMFOZ010000118.1 GCA_945971245.1 uncultured Lactobacillus sp. | reverse complement strand
TACACCTAAGCCTTCGTCGGCAGCGTCAGATGTGTATAAGAGACAGTTTAGGGAGCGAGGCTATTATGGATAAAATCGATCGGAAAATTGTCAACCTGTTGCAGGCCAACGCACGAGCCTCGCTAAAGGAACTTTCTAAGGAATGTTTCATTTCCTCACCGGCAATCGCGGCCCGGATCACAAAGCTGGAAAAGGCCGGCATCATCACCGGTTACCACTCCAGCATCAACATGGAGAAGATTGGTTTCCATGTTAAGGCCTTCATCCAAGTTCAGCTGGAGCCCCGCCAAAAGCAGGAGTTCTACCCCTACATTCAAAGTATCCCCAACGTCATCGAGTGTAACTGTGTCACTGGTGACTACTCTGAAATCATGGAGGTGGTCTTCCCGTCAACGACCAACCTTGATGACTTCATCAACACCATTCAGCAACGCTTCGGTAAGACTAGTACGCAGATCGTCTTCAGTACCAGCGTTAACCACCGGGGTGTAAAGCTTGCGGCCCCGCAGGATGATGACGATAAATAAAAATGAATAATTACAAAGGCGCCCCTGGTTTCTTTACCAGGAGCGCCTTTAGTATTTATGGAGGAGAACGGAATCTGCTCGCTCTACCTATTTACTTCTGTTTTCCATAGCTGTCGAGGTACTCGTTGTACTGCTTACGATCAAGCTCACCCTCGGATTCACCGATGACCAGGGTCGCAATTGAGTTCCCGACCACGTTAACAGCGGTCCGGCCCATGTCGACAAAACGGTCAATCCCGGCGATGAAGGTCAAGCCGGCCATTGGCACTCCAATCGTGGAAACACTGGCCAGCAGAACCACAAAGGAAGCTCCCGGGACCCCGGCCATTCCCTTACTGGTGATCATTAAAACGACCAGTAACGTGATCTGGTGGGCCAGCGACAGGTGTAGGCCGTATGCCTGCGCCAGGAAGATGGCAGCTAACGACTGGTAGATCGCCGAGCCATCCAGGTTGAAAGTGTAACCAGTTGGAATAACGAAGGAAACAATCCCCTTGTTAACCCCCATCTGGTGGGTCTTCCGCATCAGCCGTGGCAGGGTAACCTCAGAACTGGCCGTGGTAAAGGCCAGGACGATCTCATCCAGGATTACGTGCATCGTCTTCCAGTAACGTAGGTGGAAGATATGGGCCGTGATCCCGAGAATAACGATGATGAAGATCAGCATTGTCACGTAGGCGATCAGGATGAAGTAGCCCAATGGTAGCAATGCCCCGAGACCCATCTCGGCGATTGTCATCCCAATCAGACCAAAGACCCCGATCGGCGCAACCTTCATGACCCAGTTAGTGACCTTGAACATGACCTCGGCCACCCCGTTCAAAACATCAATCAGGATCTTGGCCTTTTCACCAACGGCCGCAATCCCCAAACCAAAGAGAACGGAGAAGAGGATCACCGGCATCATGTCACCATCAGACATTGACTTGAAGATGTTCGTCGGGATGATCGATAGGACAAGCGGCCAGAAGCCACTGTTGTGTTCCGCCGTCTTGGCGGTGGCCATGTACTTGGAGATATCCGTCCCGTGCAGGTCATGAATATTGATAAACGTCCCCGGGTGGGTAATGTTAGCCATGGTAATCCCGAGGATCAGGGCAATCGTGGTTAAGACCTCAAAGTAGATCAGGGTCTTCCCACCGATCCGGCCCAGCTTTTTGATATCACCGATGTTGGCAATTCCCACCGTCAAGCAGGAAACCACGATCGGCATCACAATCATTTGGATCAGGCGAATAAAGATGGTCCCGAGGCTCTGCATCACGACGATGGCCCCTTTATTATGGTAGAAGATCACCCCACAGATGATCCCTAGTATCAGCCCAATCATAATTTGCCAGCCCATGCTGAGCCGACTAAAGCGATAGTGTTTCACTTTTTCATCAAACCTCTCAGATAAGTCTTGTTCTACTTTAGCATATTTTTAAGAAAATTTCGCGAAAATTTAAGAATTTAACGTCAAAAGCCGAACAGTCTTCCTAAGTGCACCGGCCCCATTCACTTTTTAATTTAAACAGGTGAAAGCGGTTTACAACGGGTAAAAGTCAGGTAGGATAATATTGAGAGATTATTTAAGAAATGGGGTTTTACCATGCCAACTACTTATGTTAACGGTAAGATTTTTGTCGGTACTGACGAGCAAACCTTTGCCAACTCAATGATCATCGAGGACGGTAAGGTCAAGCAAATTGGTGATGACCTGAAGCCAGCGGGTGATGTAGTGGATCTGGCTGGGCAGACCGTCCTCCCGGGACTGATTGACTGTCACACTCACCCGAAGTACATCGCCGATGCCCTCCACGGTACCGCCTGCACGCCGCCAAACGTCAACAGTATCAAGGAAATGCAGGAAGCCCTCCGGCAGTCACCAAGCTACGGCCAGGGACCTGACACCTGGATCGAGGGCTGGGGCTTCGATGAAACCAAGCTGGCTGAACACCGTAGCCCAAACCGGGACGACCTTGACGCCGTCTCTACCGACCAGCCGATCTTCATCTACCGTTCTGATTGTCACTCCTCTGTCGGTAACTCCAAGGCCTTAGAGCTAGCCGGGATCGACGAGAATACCCCGGACCCGGTCGGTGGTAAGATCGAACGTTTCGCCGATGGACGGCCAACCGGCTTCATGCGGGAAGTCGCCGCTACTCAGCTCCTGATCCGTGCCAAGTCGGCTCAGAGCTACCAGACCGATCTGACTAACATGGTTAACAGTTCGGCCCACTACCTACAAAATGGTCTCGTGGCGATCGGGGAAATGATGGGCCGGATGAAGCCTTATACGACTCTCAAGCTGTATCAAGACGCTGTTCAGCAGGGCTTTGCTCCCAAGGCCTCTATCTACTACGTCTTTGATGAACTCGACCCTGACAAGCCGCTCCTCCCTAGTGGCGATCAACAGCTCCGGGTAGCCGGGATCAAAGTCTTTATGGACGGGAGTATCTCTGGTGAGACCGCCTTTAACAAGGAACCCTACCCGTCCGGCAAGATGGGGGTTAGTCTGACCAGCGTCGCTAAACTCAAGCAGGAGGTTGAATTCGCCCGGAAGAACAAGCTCCAGATTGCTATCCACGCAATGGGGAACGCCGCCATCCAGCGGGTCATCGACGTCACCAAGGACCTCCAACCATGGCTTGAGGGGATGCCATCAGTCCGGATCGAACATGCCTCACTGATGACGGACGAAATGTTCAAGGAGATTGATGATAGTCCGATGAACTACGCCCTGGTCACCCAGCCGATCTTCTACTTCGCTGAGGACGAATCTTACCGCACCTACCTGTCTCCAGCCCAGTTCAAGACAGCCTACCGGGTTAAGACCATGCGGAACTCCACGGCCCTCCTTGGACTGAGCTCTGACGCGCCATGTACGCCATGGGCAGAGCCAGATAGCCCCTTCTATAGTATTTATGCTGCCGTCACTCGGAAGGCCGCTAACGACGACGTGGTGAACGCTGATGAGGCCATTACGGTTCCCCAGGCAGTCCTGGGCTATACCCGTGATGCTGCCAAAATCGGTGGCTTCACCAATAATGGAACGCTGACGGCCGGAAAGGATGCCGATTTCGTAATTTTGAATAAAGATATCTTCACGGTCTCGCCTGATGACTTACAAAATGTTAAAGTAAGTGAGACATGGATCGGTGGACACTGCGTCTACCAAAACTAACCGTGACAGGAGAATATAATCACGATGGACGCTTGGATCACCTCTTTAATTGACCAGTTCGGCTACTTTGCGATTGCCCTGCTGATTGCCCTGGAAAACGTCTTCCCGCCCCTCCCCTCAGAAATCATTCTGACGATGAGTGGCTTCATGGCAACGAAGACCTCTCTGACGATTGTCGGTACCATCATCAGCGCCACCATCGGCTCACTGATCGGTGCTCTAATCCTTTACGCACTTGGCCGTCAATTGACGGTCAACCGGCTGGGGACTCTCCTCCAGCGGCGGCTCTTCCGCCTGCTGGGTTTTCAAAAAGATGACGCCTACCGGGCCGTCCGGTGGTTCAATCGTCACGGCACCAGTGGGATTCTCTACGGGCGCTGCATTCCGGTCGTCCGGAGCCTGATCTCAATTCCGGCGGGGATTGCTAAAACCCCGCTGGGCAAGTTCTGCCTGCTGACCACCATCGGGAGCGCCCTTTGGAACACCATCCTGGTTGGCCTGGGAGCTTGGGTCGGCGAGTCCTGGAAGACGATCGTTCAGATCTTCGACGAATACACCACTGTCGATATCGTCATCATGGCCCTAGTTGGCTGCTACCTGGCCTATCGCTGGTATCTGACCCGGATCAAGAAGAAGGTTTAACCGAACGCAAAAAGCCACCTGCACAAAATGCAGGTGGCTTTTTAATTCTGCCAATTATTAACGCGTGGTTTGCCGCTTGATCAGGTGGGTACCGACGACGGTCTTGCATGGATCGTTATCAGGATTTTGTAGTCGTTTGATCATCATGTCGACCGCCGAATGGGCCATCTCATCGGTTGCGACGTGAACCGCGGACATGCTTGGATAGACGTACTTAACCAGAGCGGTGTCATTGAAGCTGATCATTGCTAAACGGCTTGGAATACTAATCTTGGCCTCTTGGACCGCCTTGAGGGCCCCCACCGCCATCGGATCGTTAGCAATGAAGATCCCGTGTGGCAGCCGGTCACCCAGGTCAGCGATGGCCTTCTTCATCACCTGATAGCCGGACATCGAGGTGTAGTTACCGGCAAAGATGAATTCAGGGTGGTAAAGGCCACGATGACGCAGGTCACTCTCAAAGTAGAAACGCCGCAAATCTGGTACAGTTTCGTTATCCGTCGTTGTCTCGGTTCCCGCCAACATACCAATGTCGTTGATTCCTTCATTACAGAACTCGCTGATTACCGACCGGACTGCGTTCTCGAAATCTGGAACCAGGCAGTCATAGCCCGCTGCCAAACTATCATAGTCAACAAAGACGATGTTCGGTGTTACCAGCCGGAACTTTTCAACCTGGCTATCACTGAACTTCCCGATGGCAATGATCCCCGTGACGTCTTGAGGAATATCCTCCATATTGTTCTGGTAGATCGGCACGGTCTGCAGGCCCCGCTGCTGGGCAGAGCGTTCGATTTCCATGCGAATTGCCATGTAATAGAGGTCATCCAGTTCCTGAGTCAGCGAATACCATTGGACAACCGCGATCTTCTGGGTCCGGTTACTCTGGGAGCGCTTGTGCTTGGTGTAGTTGAAGCGTTCCGCCGTATCCAGTACCCTTTGCCGCGTCTTTTCGTTCACGGAAAGGGTCGCATCGTTATTAAGAATTCGCGAAACGGTGGCAATCGAAACCCCCGCCTTATTTGCAATGTCGCGCAGTGTTACTGCCATTCTTAACATTCGCCCCTTTCCTAAAAATTAACAGAAATTATTTTACGGTGGATTATAGAATGAAGTTAGCCACCTAATTGGTGGTAAATGCAAAAACGCCA
>CAMFOZ010000117.1 GCA_945971245.1 uncultured Lactobacillus sp. | reverse complement strand
AAGCCAGATGGCACCAAGCAGACGATTACCCAAAAGGTAACGTTTACGCGGACCGTAACATTTGACGAGGTAACTGGTGAGGTTACCTACAGTGATTGGACGTTGAAGAGTTCAACTGCCAATGATAAGAAGGCAGATTGGGATGCCTACACGCCAGACGCAGTTGCTGGCTACACTCCATCGCTCAATAAGGTTAATGGAGCCACGGTTACTGCCCAAACTCCATCGGCAACGATTGACATTACCTACGCTGTAAACACGCAGCCAACTGGCAACCAGCCGACGCAGCCAAGTGGTCAGCCAACACAACCGAGCGGCGAGCCGACGCAGCCAAGTGGCCAGCCAACACAACCGAGTGGCGAGCCGACGCAGCCAAGTGGCGAACCAACACAACCGAGCGGTGAGCCGACGCAGCCGAGTGGCCAGCCAACGCAGCCAAGTGGTGAACCAACACAGCCAAGTGGTGAACCAACACAGCCAAGTGGTGAGCCAACGCAACCAAGTGGTGAGCCGGCGGTACTGGTTCATGGTGCTGGTGAGGCTGAACTCAACACTGGCCACATTGCAAACGATAATTCGATTTCTTCTCAATTGACGCACTATGCTAATGGAACGCACAAGCGCGCTGACCAGTTGCCACAGACTGGGAATGATGAGCACAAGAAGGCCTCAGCCCTCGGCTTCATCTTCGCGACGTTTGCTGGTCTGCTTGGCATGACTGGGTTCAAAAAGAAGAAAAAGGACGAGCATTAATCACCCTGATTCGTTAGAGTGAGAAATGAGTGTTGCATGGCAACACAAAGACCCGTGACTACGGAAGTTTCCGTAGCCGCGGGCCTTTTTGCTTAGTTAATGGAGTGATGGAAGGTTTGCTGGTAGAACTTGCGGGCAACTAGCTCAGGGGTTGCCACGAGGTACCTACCAATCTGTGCGCCGTTCTCGTCCATGACCTGGTCGATCACGTCTGGGGAGAGCTGACATGCTTGGTAGAAACGGATCATTTCTTGGCGGAATTCTTTTTCGTTTGGCATTATCTAGGCCACCTTTACGAATACTTGCTGGTTCTGATCGACGTGGAGCTGGACTTGCTGCCGGGCCTTGAGCTGACCCTGGAGGATCATGGCGGCGATCTTGCTGGTGATTAGCTGGTCAATGCCGCGCTGTAGCGGTCGTGCACCCTTAGCGGGATCAGCGTACCGGTCGACAATGTATTCCAGGACCGATTGATCCCAGGCAAGTGTGATGTTCTTTTCCAATAATAGTTGTTGCTTTTGGCCGAGCAGGAAGTCAGCGATCTTTACTAGGCTGTCCCGGGTCAGCGGGTTAAAGATCACTGTCTTGGTCAGGCGGTTGATAAATTCAGGGGCAAAGCGCTCCTCCATAGCCCGCTGGATGATATCGTGATTGATCCGGTTGTTTTCCATACTGCTCTTGGCTCCAAAGCCGACTTGGTTGCGGAAGACCTTATCGGCACCAATGTTGGAAGTCATGATGATGATGGTGTGGCTGAAGTCAGCGTGAAGCCCCATCCCGGGGAGGAAGCTGCCGTCGTCCATAATGCCGAGGAGGAGGTTGAAAATTGCACTGTTAACCTTTTCGATCTCATCCAGCAGAATGCAGCAGTGGGGATGGCTGACCACGCCCCGGTAGATGTCACTTGAGAGACTTGCTACCCCCATGGTTGAGAGGTAATCCGGCATGTTGAAGCGGAGCAGGGCTTTATCGGTCCCAAACGCCTCCAGGGCTAGCTGCTTAGCGGTTTCTGTCTTCCCGGTCCCGGTGATACCGGCAAAGAAAAAAGTCCCAATTGGTGCCCCAGGCTTACTGAGACCGGCCTTAGCCACCATCAAGGACTGGGTCAGGCCGTCGATCGCCTCGTCCTGGCCAATCACGTGCTTCTTCAGGCGTTGACCAAGGGTAAGGATGGAAGCCTCGTTAGCTGTCCGTTCCCGTTGTGCCTTGGCTACGTCAGCCTTACTGAGTGGCCGGCCGATGATTTCTTCGGCCGCATTAACAATGTTGGTGACGGTCACCTTAGCATGGTAACGGTGCTTGGTGCGATCGTTTCTTGCCAGGGCGAACTGGTCCTGTAGGCCGTTCAACTGCTTCTTGAGCTGGTTGACCTGTGCAGTGTTGAGGCTCTTCTGCTCTGCTTGGTGCAACTCAGTGCGCAGTTCAGTAAGGCGCTGGACGTAGGAGCCCTTAGCAGCTGATCCCTGGTCGTGGTGCATGTTAACCATCGCGCCCGCGTTATCGAGGATGGTCAGGGCCGAGTCGGGCAGGGCAACGTCAACGTAGGTCTGAGCAAGGTCGACGGCTAGCTGGCACGCAGCGGCGGAGTAGTTAACATGGTAGTAGTTTTCATATGGCGTGATGGCCCGCTTGATCACTGCATCAGTCTGCGGGACGGTCAGGGGCTTCACGGTGATGTTTTCAAAGCGCCGCATTAACGCTTCGTCTTTACTGAAGAAGATTTGGGTCTCCAGTGGCGTGGTGGCCCCGATCAGCTGGAGATCACCGCGGGCCAGGGCCGGTTTCAGCATGTTAATTATGCCGGAGCCACCGTGGATACGAAGGTTCTGGATCTCATCGAAAAAGAGGATAACGTCCTTCTCGACGGATAACTCGGCCAGAAGCTGGTTGATAACTTCGATAGCCCAACCGGAGAACATCAGCTTGGAGAACTTATCGGGGTCCAGGGCGATGATGCGTTTGCCCGCCAGGGATGGCAGTTTTCCTTGGGCAATACGGTTGGCGACCCCTTCCACGATGGCCGTTTTTCCGACCCCGGCTGGGCCCACTAGCAGGGCGTTAGACTTCTGCCGCCGGTTAAGGATGAGGGCGAGGTGGTCGATCTCATCCTGCCGGCCGACCACTGGCGCCAATTTGTGCTCCCGGGCCAGTTTAGTCAAGTCCCGACCGTATTCCTGGAGGAGGAAGTGATCTCCACGGTCAAGTTGGTGCATCAGACTATTGTGATGATGCTCCCTGCGCTTACGCTCGGCCGTGTGCTCCCCGTCGGCAAACCGAAACTGGTTAAGTTTATCCTGGACAATGTTGGTGTATGCTTGGGCGTAGAAACTCCGGTACTTGAGAATAAGGAGCTTGAGAAGGAGCCAAAAGGCATTGCTGTCCTGAAGATCAACGATGCCGACCAGGATGCCCTGGGTTTGGATGACGTCGCTCTCCTGCTGGTCGACGAGGGCTTTACTATACCTTAGGCCATGAAGAACGTAGTCGGAAACGGTGTATTGCCGGTCCGCAATCATGATCAGGTGCTGGCCAGGTTCATTGATCAATGGTACGGGCTCCTTCTTGATTTGATCCTCAAACGGCGCACTATCACTCATTCCGGCATAATGAAGGGACGGGTCAGCGGTATCGTGATGTTTAACGTGCCGGGCTTTGTCGAGCTCCCGGCGGACGTCGATTCGACTGATGTGGCGATCAATAAGTGCAGTGCCGGCACCCGTGTCGTTGATCTTGGTAAAAGCCAGCACAAGGTCTTCGGTCGATAGCGCGACAGCGTGGTGCGCGTCCATAATCTTCTTAGCGGTGGCAAATGCTGCTTGTCCTTGGTGTGTTAAGCTGAAATTCTCCATAAGGTGGTCCCTCCCGAGAAATAATTCATGGAATATCGTCGAAGCCTTCAAAATATCCAGGAAAATATTCCCTTGATATTTTGATGACAATTATTACTATATCACAGGACCATCAAAAAAGTATTACTTTTTCATAAAAAATCTAAAAATATCTTGTAGAAGTTTACGGCGGTGTGGGGTATATTTAATAGTGGAGGTGGTCTTTTGGATTTAGAGAAAATTATTCTCGAGTTGCAGTCAAGAGTTCTTTACTTAAATGAAAAGGTTGACCAATTGAGCAGCCGGATTGATGAACTGGAGGCCGATGAGGTGGCGGCGGATCCGACTAGTAATGCCCAGTCGACCTCGACCCGTAAAACTAAGATTAAGGGTAAAATTTCGAAAAATGAATTGGTAGCTGGCGTTAAGGCGGCCTTGGCGGGTCAGATCCCAGCGAACAACATTCGAAAGGGAACCCGCCGGGAAGGCTCCGGCATCATCATTACTAACGGCGACCGGCAGATCAAACTTTGCCTGCGGGGCTCGGGTTACTATGGTAAGGAAGATGTCAGTGAACGGATGGAGTACACGGGCTTCTCAACTATCAATGAAGCTACCATCATGGATGAAGATGGCCAGATGAATTATGATTTCTTTGTCTTTGGTATCAACCACAGCGATGATCCCGACCAACCGCATATTGAATTCTTTGTTTTTGACCAGGAACAGTTTAAGCACCTGCTGGATCAGAAGAAGGCCAATGGTGCCAACCGTTCTTACTACTTCTATTTTGGCGAGACGACGGATGGTCACTATATTGATGATCGTGAGCGCGATAAGACCGTGCTGGTTGATGATGAGCACGGTAACTGGGACGCGGTTGTTCGGCAGTATAATAAATAGGATAGGGTGATTTTGATGAATAATGAGCAATATGAGAAAGCACCAAATAATGCGGCGGTAATCAAAGTAGCCGAGGAGTTTAAACCGATAACTTATAAGATTGGTAAAAAATGGATTGAGGTTTATGAAACTCCTTATGAAAATGTTGCATATGCTAAATTGCTAATTAATGAAGAAGGCAACTATGATTATGTAGCGATTGGTCTAAATCCTAAGGGTGACCCTGATCAGAAAAAATTATGTTATATTCGTGACAACCAAGGTAAGAAACTAAAAATAACCTCTGGTGTTTGGAATAGGACAATAAATTCGATAAAAAGAACTGATCCTGACCTGCGTTATTTATATATGCTGGATATCGTCCCATCACGAACCCCTGACAAAAAAACAATACCTGAAATGAAGAGCGATACACTAGATGCTAACCTTGAATTTATTAAGTGGTTTATTAAGGAAACTTTCATTCGAGGTGTTTTACTAAGTACCGGTAGTCCGTGCTTTTCAAAAGATCCGCACTTATCAAAGGACCCGCACTTGACAAAAAAACTTAAAAATAAAATTCGTAATATGCAGCAAGAAATCATTGATGATAATCATTCCAAAATCTACTTTAGTAAAATTAATAAGGATGGTTTCTTTAGGAGTCTGTCACAAGATACAACCAAAATTGTTTCATATGCAGATCTTGTCCAAGAAATCCAAGATCCCCAGAAACAATATGGAATTCAATCGGAAGAGACCGACCCGACCAAGGTGGATCTCAAGTTTGAAGATGGCTATATTATTTGTGGTGACAAGAAAATTGAGATCAGCAAGGAATTTCAAGATATTTGGGATGAGGAAGGTAAGTGAGCGCTAATCATGTCACTTCCCGCCGTCAGTCGTAATTAAACCATCCAGCCAGCCCCGGTTATGGTATAGTTAAGGTAATTCTTTTAGCAAAGTGAGGGAGAAAAATGGCTAAGTACACGGTTGAATTAAGTGAAGAAGATTTACAAATGATCAAG
>CAMFOZ010000116.1 GCA_945971245.1 uncultured Lactobacillus sp. | reverse complement strand
CCCTTTGGGTGGGTTGAGTGCCACTTCCAGGCCGTTGCAATGATGTCGTGAACATCATCGTACTTTGGCTTCCAGCCCAGGATCGTCCGGGCCTTGTCACTAGCAGCAACCAGTGAATCAGGGTCACCAGGGCGCCGTGGAGCCATCTTAGCTGGAATTGGCTTGCCAGTAACTTCACGGGCAGCTTCTAGCATTTGCTTGTTAGAGAAACCAGTTGAGGAACCAAGGTTGAAGGCGTTGGACTTGTTACCAGCTTCCAGGTACTTGATTGCCAAGATGTGGGCATCAGCCAGGTCCATGACATGAACGTAGTCACGAACATTGGTACCATCTGGGGTGTTGTAGTCATCACCGAAGATGCTCAATTCCTTCCGCTTACCTTGGGCAACCTGCAGGATAATTGGTACCAGGTGGGTTTCTGGACCGTGGTCTTCACCGATCGTACCATCAGGAGCAGCCCCGGCAACGTTGAAGTAACGCAGGGCCACGAACTTGATCCCGTAAGCCTTATCAGCCCAGGCCATCATCTTCTCCATCATCAGCTTGCTCAGGCCGTATGGGTTAATTGGATTTTGAGGATCAGTTTCCTTGATTGGCATGTGTTCAGGAACACCGTAAGTGGCGGCCGTTGAACTGAAGACAATGTACTTGATGTTGTGGTCACGCATAGCCTCCAAGAGGGTGATCATACCACCAGTGTTGTTATCAAAGTACTTGAGGGGCTTACTCATTGATTCTGGAACAATCGAGAAGGCCGCGAAGTGAACAACGGCAGTGATGTCTTCATTATCAAAGACCTTATCCAAGAACTTCCGGTCCCGGATGTCACCTTCGTAAAACTTTGCCTTAGGGTTAATTGCGTCCCGGTGACCCGTTGAAAGGTTATCGGCAACGACCACGTCTTCACCGTGTTCAATTAAATCCTTAACCATGTGAGAACCGATATATCCGGCACCACCAGCAACTAAAATTGCCATACCAAATTCCTCCTTGTGTCAACTAGCTTAGCACGTAATTGGCTTATCTGATTTATCCTTCAATTGGCATTGTAGCACAGTTTACCTACCAGGGCGAGTAAATTTTAGTAAAAATTACGTAAAATTGTAATCGCTTTATTTATTGTTCTTATCAGGGGTCAAATTGGAGAGGTCCATGGCGTGCTCCAGGTACTTGACCAGGACCCCCTCACGCAGGCCGCTGTTGCTGAAGCTAACCTCGTCGATTGCCAGCTGACGCATCAGGGCCAAAAGCGGCAGGAGCCCGCCGATTACCACGTCGGCCCGAGCCTTCATAACGCCCCGGATGTTTGCCCGGGTCGCCTGATCGGCTTCCAGGAGCTGGTGCATGATCGCAAAGGCAGTTTCCGATCGTAAGGTCAGCCCTTGAACCGGTGCCGCCTTTCCATCGACCGCGTTCCGCCACCGGTAGATCTTGGCCAGGGCCCGGTTACTCCCACCGAGAGCAATGATCTTGGTCCGCCGGAAACGATTTAACCAACGCTGGTGGGACAGGACCTCATCGACCTCCACCATGGCATCAAACAGGTCGGCAGCGTTTACCCGGTCACCCAGGTGGTAACGCTGGGAAAGGGTCACGGAGCCGAAGGGAATGCTGACGGTTTCCTCGGCCGCCCCGTCCTCAACGGCAATCAGTTCCATGCTGGCCCCACCGGTGTCAATGATGATCCCCCGCTGCAGAGGCAGCGTGTTGGTCACCCCAACATAGTCCAGGTAGGCCTCCTGTTCACCGGAGATCACCTGAATGTCGAAGCCACTAGCCTCCTTAGCCCGTTGCAGGAACTCCTGCTGGTTCTTGGCCTGGCGAACCGCAGCCGTAGCCACCGCCACGACCCGCTTATCCTGGTACTGGTCACAGATCTGCCGAAAGTCACGCAGGGCATCGAGGGTCCGCTTAATCGGTTCCTCCTTCAGGATCTTCTCTGGTCCCATCTGTGAGGACAGGCGAACGTAACGCTTTTCGTAGTGCTTGGTGACCGTCTGACCGTCCTTCTGTAGTTCGCTGATCTTGAGCCGAATCGAGTTAGACCCTAGGTCAATCACCACAAGGTACTTATTCATTTGAATCACCTTTTTCATCGTTGAGGTGCAGGGATGGGACGTGCTTAGACAGGGTCTCAAATACTGAGGTGAAGTGCCGTTGGTTCTTGTGCTGGTGTTTTTCCTGCCGGTTCATCTTCTCCGCCTCTTTGACGAAGTATTCCTGTGAGTTAAACGGTGCCGCGTCGCCACGGTCGATCCGCTCATAGTGGTCGCCTTCCAGAATCCGGGCCTTAGTGTTGTCCTTCCACATGATATTGAAGATCTGGATAGCCCGGGCCTTGGTATCGGCCTGCTTGACCGGGTAGAGTTCCTCGACCCGCCGGTTAAGATTCCGAGTCATCATGTCGGCACTGGCCAGGTAGATCTCCTCGTTACCGTTGCTCTTGAAGTAGTAGATCCGGGAGTGCTCCAGGAAACGACCAACGATGGAGTGGACCTCGATATTGTCATGCAGCTCTGGCAGGTCGTTCCGCAAGCAGGTAATTCCCCGCACGAGTAGCTGGATCTTGACCCCGTTAGCAGCGGCATCGTACAACCGAGCGATGATTTGCTTATCAGACAGGGAATTCATCTTCATCCGAATCAGGGCCGCACCACCATTCTTAGCAACTTCGATCTGTTCGTCGATCTTCTTATTGATGAACTCCCGAATACCATCTGGGGAAACCCGCAGTTGGTGGAAGTACGGTGGCCGGGCAAACCCAGACAGCATGTTGAAGAGGTTCGTCATATCGATCCCCAGTTCATGGTCACAGGTGAAGAGACCCATATCAGTGTAGAAGTGAGCCGTAACATCGTTGTAGTTCCCGGTTCCCAGGTGCATGTAACGACGCAGCCCGTCTTCATCCCGCCGGATTACCAGGGCAACCTTACAGTGGGTCTTCAGGCCGACCAGCCCGTAGATAACGTGGCAGCCCATCTGTTCAAGCCGTTGTGCCCAGCGGACGTTGTTCTGTTCGTCGAACCGGGCCTTGACTTCGACCAGGACCGTAACCTGTTTGCCGCGCTGAGCTGCCATCCCCAGGTACTTGATAATTGGGGAGTTACCAGAAACCCGGTAGAGGGTCATCTTAATCGCCAGCACTTCTGGATCTAGGGCCGCCTGGTGAATGAAGTTGACCACGGCATCGAAGTTATCATATGGATGCTGAACCAGGTAGTCCTTCTTCCGAATTGACTGGAAAATGTTGTGATCCATGTCCAGGGCCGGATTGAGGTATGGCTTAAATGGCTTGTAGCGCAGGTCATCGTGACCGTCGACCATCCCCGAAAGCTTCTTCAAGAAGGTCAGATCAACTGGACCATCCACCCGGTAGAGGGACCGTTCCGTGACGTGCAGGTTATCAATCAGCTGGTCTTCTAGCCAGGGGTCAATGTCATGCTCCACCTCAAGCCGCATGACCTGACCGTGTTCACGTTCCCGAAGCTGGTGCTTAACTGCCCGCAACAGGTCAGAGGTATCTTCTTCGGCCACATCCAAGTCCATGTCCCGCATTACCCGGTAGGTGGCCGTCTTAATAATTTGGTAGCCAGGGAACAGCAGGGACAGGAATTCCTTGATCAGGTCATCGATCAGGATGAAGTTGTTCTCACCCGGCAGGCGAACCAGGCGCTTGTAAATTTCTGGTACCCGGACCGTGGCAAACTTGATGTCGGCTTCCTTGGAATCATCATGGGGCTCATTTTGGTGCCGTTCAACTTCCTGGTCCCCTTCCAGAATCTCCTTGGTCTTCATCGACATGGCACGTTGGGTAGGATCACGCCGCAGTTGGACCGCAATGTTCAGGGAATTGTTAGAGATAAACGGGAACGGCCGGGAGCTATCATCGGCCATCGGGGTCAGGACCGGCATCAATTCATCATTGAAGTAACGCCGGATGAATTCGTATTGCTTATCATCGAGATCCTTGACGTGAAGGATGTTGATCCCCTGCTCAGCTAATTGCGGGATGATCTGTTGGTTGTAGACCGTGTAGCGTTCCTCAACCATCCGGTGCTCCTTAGCGTTGACCGCATCCAACTGTTCCTGGGGAGTCAGGCCCGAAGCGTCCGTCGTGGTGACGTTGGCCGCTGCCAGCTTATGCAGCGATGCCACCCGGACCATGAAGAATTCATCAACGTTACTCTGGGTAATTCCCAAGAAGTTGGCCCGTTCCAGCAGCGGGTTATTCACATCAGTGGCCTCACCGAGGACCCGGCCGTTGAAGTCGATCCAGCTGAGCTCCCGGTTCACATAATTTTCTGGTTTGTAAAAATCCTTATACATAACTAGTGTCCGCCCCTTTCAATCAGTACCGGCTTAACACCGAATACATCGTTAAACAACTGTGACTTCTTACTGAAGGACCATTTCTCTAGCACGAGGTCATCATTGGCGGTGGCCTTGATCTTTAAGAGATTATCATTGGTCAGTTTAAGCTTGATTGCGGAGATCTTCTGTTGACGGGAATCGTCCAAAGCGTCAACCAACCGCAGGATCGCTGCCAACTTGGCCACGACCAGTTGGATGTCGTCATCCATATGCCGGTAGTGTTCCTGAGTGGCCGATGGGGTCTCCGCACTGTGATAACGCGCTACCTCGGCGATGATCTGATTATCGTTATCGGACAGGCCAATCAGTGGGTTGGACTCCAGGATGTAAGCAGAGTGCCGATAGTGGCTCTCCTGGTTGATGAAGTTCCCAATGTCGTCCACCTTGCTGGCGATCTCCAGCAACAGGCGGGCGTGGTTATCCAAACGGTGAAGCGGCCGCAGCTGGTCAAAGAACTGGCAAGCAAACTTCGTCACGAAGTCCTTGTGCGCCGCATCAACCCCATAACGCTGGGCAATGTCGTCAGCCGAGGTCCGGATCATCGTGTTGATCTGGCTCTGGGCCTGGCTGTCCACATAGCCATTGACCAACCCGTCCATCATCGAGATGTCGGTTACGTAGATATTCAACGGGTGAACCAGGTAGGCGGTCCGGGCAATTACCAGGTAGTTTGGCATGAGCAACCGCCGTTCCTGTTCGCTGGTAACGCTCTGGGCCCACGGGTGCTGGCTATAAATCTCTGGCCCCATTTCACGATTGGCCTGCTTCAATGGTTCAAGCGGCACTTTCGCCAGGTGCTCTCCCTGCTTGATGTAATGGTTACTCAAGACCGGGGCATTTTGAATCAGCAGGACGGTCTTCTTTTTCCTCTTGAGCTCGGGCGCGATGTACTCTAACTTGCTGCTGATGTAGTCCTGAATGATTTCCTGCGGGTTCGTAGTCGTCTGCCGCAGTCGCTGAACCAGCCGACTGATCTTGACCCCACCGAGGTCGATCTCCCACTGCTTCTCGAAGTTGCCGTGGTGGAAAAAGGCCAGGGTCATCGAATCCAAGCCCAAGGTCAGCAGGTACAGGCAGTGCTTGCTCAGAGACTTAAACTCCGCCAGGTGGGTGACGACACAGCCCATCGTCTTGGCCATCAGCT
>CAMFOZ010000115.1 GCA_945971245.1 uncultured Lactobacillus sp. | reverse complement strand
AAAATTCATCATCCGGTTTTTGCTTTGGACTAGGAGTTTTTTCCCAGCCTCTTTTATTATTTAAATAAGGTTCAATGCGGCGACCGCACTGAAAATCAGGGATCCCAGCATCGCAATCAACATTAACCAGATGGCGACCATGGTGATCTTTTGAAAACGTGTCTTCTTTTTCCGTTGCATAACCTTTAACCGCCTTTCACGATATCAACTCCTAGTAGTGTACCGCATTTTACCACTAGCTTTCAAACAGAATACTAAATTTATGGTAGACTAAAGCCAACTAATTTTAAGGTGGCTAGAAAAGTGTTGGTTGACTATCATCATATCTTAATGCAGCTGGTGATCGTTCTATTGTTGTGGGCGTTAACCCGTTTGGTACGGCGAATTAACCGGGGACCGCGAGTGCGGCGGGTCTGCCGTTATGTTTGGGTATGTGTCCTTTGGATAATGAGCTTTATCAACCTGGGGATGTATTGGACGGCCTACCCGATTGCCCTGTGGATGGTGCTGGCGCTTGGCCTGATTTTTATTCAGCTGGCGCACAACCATGAGTTCATCTACCGGCGCTACTGGCCCGTTTTTTGGAACTGGTCATTGCTCTATGCGGGAGTGGTTTTCATTGCCTCATTATTCAGCGGTAGATTACCATTGATTTAATAAATTAATAATTAATATCTATTGAATAACTCGACGGAAATTAGACAATTTTCGTCGTTTTTTTATTACAATAAAATTTTGAAATATCGTGGTGAGAAGTGGGGGATTATGGTAGACTTGTCCTATAAAGTGGTTAAAGGGGATGACTGGCTTGTTGATGGGTGAATATCAGCATTCGCTTGACACCAAACAACGGCTAATCATCCCAGCAAAGTTTCGTGACCAGTTGGGCAGTCAGTTCGTGGTCACCCGTGGATTAGACGGGTGCCTTTTTGGCTACCCAATGAGTGAATGGCAACTTTTAGAGCAAAAGCTAAAGGCTTTGCCGCTAACTAAGCGCGATGCCCGGGCATTTGTTCGTTTTCTTTACTCCGCAGCAACCGTCTGCACACTCGACAAACAGGGGCGGATCAATATTCCCGCTCCCCTCTGTCAGTATGCCCACCTGAGCAAAAAGTGTATGGTGGTTGGGGTTTCTAATCGGTTAGAGATTTGGGACCGTGACCGTTGGGACGACTACAATGCTGATACCGCGGACAACTTTGATGAGATTGCTGAGGATTTGAATATTGATTTTTAAAAGGAGCGCGAGTTGATGGCAGAATTTAAGCACGTAACGGTTTTACTACATGAGGCCGTAGCAGGATTAAATCTGCAGCCAGCTGGTACTTATGTTGATGCAACCCTTGGTGGTGGTGGTCATTCTGGTGAAATTCTCAAACAATTGACCACCGGCCACCTTTATTCGTTTGACCAGGATAAGACCGCCATTGATTATAACAAGCAGCACCTGGCCCCAGCATTGGCAGCGGGTAAGTTGACCCTGGTGGAGGATAATTTCCGCCACCTCAAGGCTGCCTTAAACGCCCGAGGGGTCACCGGTATTGATGGTATCGTGTATGACCTGGGAGTTTCTTCCCCCCAGTTCGATGACGGTGCCCGCGGCTTTAGCTACCAGCATGATGCTCCATTGGATATGCGGATGAACCAGGAGCAATCGCTGTCAGCGATGGAAGTGGTCAATGAATGGCCGTATGAGCGCCTGGTTAAGATCCTTTACCGTTATGGTGAGGAACGCTTTGCCAAGCAGATTGCCCGTAAGATCGAGCAGCGGCGGCAGCACCAGCCGATTCGGACCACCTTCGAGCTGGTGGATGTCATCAAAGAGGCCATTCCAGCAGCTGCCCGGCGGCATGGTGGTCACCCAGCCAAGAAGAGTTTTCAGGCTATTCGGATCGCCGTCAATGATGAGCTGGGGGCCCTGGAAGAGTCGCTGGAGCAGGCTTTGGACCTATTGAATGTTCATGGCCGCATCAGCGTGATTACCTTCCAGTCCCTTGAGGATCGCCTGGTCAAGACGATGTTTCGGGAGAAGACGTCATTGAGCGCCGATCTCCCCCAAGGTCTTCCAGTGATTCCCGCCGGCATGGAGCCGCATTTCAAGCTAGTGAATAAGAAGCCAATTCTTCCTAGTGCTCACGAATTAGCCAATAATCATCGAGCACACAGCGCAAAATTGCGAGTTATTGAAAAGATTAAATAAAGGAAAGAGTGATTAAAGTGGTTTCAAATACTGCACGAGAATTATCTAATGAGCAAGAAGCACCGCAACCGGCCCAACAGCCGCGGCCAGTCAGTGTGTCGAAGGTGGCGTGGTCACCATTCGAACGCTCATTGATGCTTGTCGGTAGTATTGTGACCCTTTTTTTGGTCATTACTTTATTATCAACTAAGGTGACGATGAATAGCCGCCAGCACCACCTGCAAGATCTGCAGAACCAGATTACGCGGGTGAAGAATGCTAATACAAGTACTCACCAGGAAATTGCTGAACTGACAAGTCAGTCGAACCTCAAGGCAGCAGCCCACAAGTATGGCTTGTCTGATAAAATTTCGAATGTAAGGAACGTTAATAAATAATGGATAAGATGCCACGACGAACGAAAAACAAGTTAAATAGTGAGAACCGCGGGACATTTGGTAAATGGTTGTTCATGATCACGGTTGCATTGTTTGCCTTGTTTATCGTTCGTTTTGCGTATATTGCAATTAATAAGGATGTTCAACACGTTAACCTGCAGTCCAAGGCGGAGCAAATCTATACGCAACGCCAGGTGATCCAGGCACGACGGGGAACCATCTACGATGCTGAGAACAACCCATTGGCCAGCGATACCAGCAAGTACACTCTCTACGCTGTTGTGGACCACAATCAACGTTCCAACAGTGGGAAGTCGCTTTACGTAACGAATAAGGAAAAGACGGCTGAGGTCCTGTCACGCTACATTAACCTATCACCAGCCAAGATAAAGAAGATCCTGACGACTAATCGCCAGACCTACCAGGTGGAGTTTGGTGCGGCCGGGAGCCGGTTATCCGTAGCCACAATGCAGAAGATTAAGAGTCACCACTTGCCGGGGATTAACTTCGTTGCGACGCCGGCTCGTCAGTATCCGGAGGGCGAATTTGCTTCTCAACTAGTGGGGGTCGCTAACCCGAAACAAAACCCGAAGGCACCGGGGGGAACTACCTTGGTCGGCCAACTCGGCCTGGAAAGCTACTTCAACAAGCAGCTGACGGGGGTTAACGGTATTCGTCAGGATAAGCAGGATGTCTATGGTTATCAATTGGCTAATTCCAAGACCACCACGAAGAAGGCGGTCAATGGTGACGACATCCAGACAACCCTGGATCCGCAGACCCAACACCTGCTAGAAGGAAAGGTCAACAAGGTCTATGAACATTCCCGCGCCAACTCAATGACGGCAGTCGTGATGGAGGCTAAGACCGGGAAGATCATTGCCGCAACCCAACGGGCAACGTTGCGGTCCAAGAAGAACCCGGTCTGGCGAAACATGCTGGTTCAGGATGCTTACGAACCCGGTTCGACGATGAAGGTCCTTGCCCTGAGTGCCGCCATCGACTCTGGTCACTTCGACCCCAACGGGACCTTTAATTCCGGAACCTGGTCGATGGGGGGCGGTAAGATTACCGACTGGTCGTCCGGCGGCTGGGGAGTTATCACCTATAAGGATGCCTTTGACCTGTCAAGTAACGTTGGTTTTGCCCACCTGGAACAGAATATGGGGGCTGATACCTGGTACAAGTACATCAAGCGCTTTGGCCTCCTGAAGCGGGTCAACGTGGCCGGGATGGGAAATGAAGTCACCGGCTTTACCCAGTTTAAGGGGATCCTTGAGCAGGCAAACACTGCCTTTGGTCAAGGGATCACGGTCAACGTGATGCAGATGATGCAGGCCTTTACAGCGGTCGCCAACCACGGTAAGATGATGCACCCATACTTTGTTTCTAAGATCACCAACAGTGACGGCAAGGTAGTTAAGCAGTATAAGCCCCAGGTTGTGGGCCACCCGATCAAGGCGCAGACCGCTCATAAGGTGCTGGGCCTGATGCAGGGGGTTGTCTATGACCAAAAGGGTCTCGGTAAATCTTACCAGATCAAGGGCCACCGGATCGCTGCTAAGACCGGGACCGCCCAGATCGGTGGTGCCAATGGTTACAGCAACGGCGACACTAACTACCTGTACTCCATGGTGGGGATGGCGCCGGCTAAAAATCCACGGTATATCATCTACATTACCCTGCGGCAGCCGCAGAACGTCAACCCACAGCCGGCTGATCAGATTGCGGAGGTCTTCAACCCGACAATGGAGATGTTGCTTAATCGCCAGAGTGCGACGAAGAATGCCACGCACAGCATGGTTAAGGTGCCATCGCTGGTCGGTCAATCTAGCCAGAATGCCGGCAACACGCTGGGGAGTCACCACCTGCAGGCCGTGACGGTCGGGAGTGGTAAGAAGGTTAAGCAGCAGTCTATTCCAGCAGGTCAACAGGTACTGGTAAATCAACGGATCATCTTGTACACTGGTGGCCGTGTTCAGATGCCGGACCTGACCGGTTGGAGTTCTGCCGATGTCAACGAGCTAGCGCAACTATTGCATCTGCAGCTCAGTGAGCAGGGTAACGGTTACGTTGATTCACAGAGCATCAAGGCCAACGCCACGATCACCAAGAACCAAACACTGGTTGTTAAATATAAATCTAAAAACTAATTGGAGGACACTATGAACTTTTTGACAGCTATTCTAACGGTAGTCAGTGCGTTCCTGATTACCTTTCTACTGATGCCATCGTTAATTCGTTATTTCCGATCTAAGAAGGAAGGACAACAGATTCGTAAGGAGGGGCCAACCTGGCACGCTAAGAAGGCCGGAACCCCAACGATGGGGGGACTGTTGTTCATCATTTCAGCAGTGATCACCATTCTCTGGGTAGCTGCTTGGCGGGGATTGATCTCTAATACCTTGTGGGCCCTGCTCTTTATCCTGGTCGTCTACGGTTTGATCGGGATGTGGGACGACAGTATTAAGATTTTCCACCACCAGAACGAAGGATTTAAGGCTTGGCAAAAGGCTCTCTGCCAAGTCGTTGCTGCGATGATCTTCACGGTTATTTACCAACACGAAGGCTTCCAGATGGGCTTTGGGACGACCCCCGTTGGTTGGTGGTACGGCCTGTTCATCATCTTCTGGATTGTCGGTTTTTCCAACGCGGTTAACCTGACTGACGGGCTCGATGGCCTGGTCAGTGGTCTGTCGATTATTTCATTTATTGCTTACCTGATCATCGCCCTGGTCAACCTCAACCAACCGGGTTATCCTGAGATTGCCCTGTTCTGCCTGGCCATGATTGGGACCATGATCGGTTTCTTCCCGTACAACCATAAACCCGCCAAGATCTTCATGGGTGACATGGGATCATTGGCCATTGGTGCTTCACTGGCGGCTGTTTCACTGCTGCTGCACCACGAATGGTCACTGCTGGTGATTGGGATCGTGT
>CAMFOZ010000114.1 GCA_945971245.1 uncultured Lactobacillus sp. | reverse complement strand
GAGCCACCCCCACTTATGCGGGGAATACTGTTAGAAAGTCTTGCTGGACAAATGACTTAGTGAGCCACCCCCACTTGTGCGGGGAATACCTGCTGACGGGCCGTACTGGACGTAAGTAGGTGGAGCCACCCCCCACCTGTGCGGGGAATACGAAGTGTCTCACAGAATCACCATAATACATGGAGCCACCCCCACTTGTGCGGGGAATACGAGCTGCTACAACGGAAGTTGAACGGACACAAGGAGCCACCCCCACTTGTGCGGGGAATACAAAAATTATCTTAGTAAAAGAGCTACTCAAGTAGAGCCACCCCCCACTTATGCGGGGAATACTCAAAGATTAGGTCGGTGATCGATTTATAGTAAGAGCCACCCCCACTTGTGCGGGGAATACTCGATAAACGGCGCCATAAAAGGAACTACACGGGAGCCACCCCCACTTGTGCGGGGAATACAACACCACCGGTTAAAATCCCTTGAGATACCCGGGAGCCACCCCCACTTGTGCGGGGAATACCACGGGATCGATTTTATCAACGGCCTTCTCCTTAGAGCCACCCCCACTTGTGCGGGGAATACACAAATAGTTTTCCGATCATGCCAAGTTAGCAAGAGCCACCCCCCACTTATGTGGGGAATACAATTTGGGAAGTACCTGCCGTGAGTCAACATCAGAGCCACCCCCACTTATGCGGGGAATACCCCACCAAAGGCCGCGGTCAAGTTACCAAGAGAGAGCCACCCCCACTTATGCGGGGAATACTCAGCCATTAAGCGGGGTGATACTTCGGCTCTAGAGCCACCCCCACTTATGCGGGGAATACCAGGTTGAAGATTATTCAATTTTGTTGCGATGGGAGCCACCCCCACTTATGCGGGGAATACTTCAGCCATTGACTTACCGTACCAGCGTACCCAGAGCCACCCCCACTTATGCGGGGAATACACTAGACAAATATTGATATATCACCATTTGGCTTTGAACAATTGCTCCATTTCAATCACTTTGGTTCTTAATTATCGCTAAGTGCTTCTACACCGCATCTATATATTACCATATTTAGCAGTCGGCTTGTTGGTTGTAAATAAGCACATCAAATTGCTGGCATTACCGTCAAGAGGCCACATCCATATGCTTTTTCCCTTCCCACACCCTTGGTTAAAGCCTGCTTAAACTTTTCTGCATCACTAATCTGCAGTGCGCCCTCGTAGCTTGTCATGCTAAGACTTATTCTTTTATTTCCACGCTTAAGAAGCTCAGTATGATGGTCACTGACCCTTAATTCTTTTTCACCACTGAGCGGGCTAGTCACTATATTAAACCCGCATTTTTGTGAATGTGCAAGGAGCCAGCACTCAAGTTCTGGGATTGCTGTAATTACCGTAGTTGTTTTTCTACCATGTTGAGTCTTTCGGCGTACAGTATTAGCAGTCAACCGAAAGGGTCGAATCTGCCCATCCTGTATATCGTTCAGTAGTTTCTCATAATCAGCAGTTTGAGCAGTCCCCAAGACACCATAGCGGCTTAGTTTCTGGGGGTCCGGCTGATCTGGGCTAAGTACCAGTAAATATGAATGGCCTCTGAGAATATCAATGCGCCACAGGTGCCTCAGCCTTTCACCTTTAGCGATTTCTTTTGGAAAACTTTGCTCTACCCAACCATGATAGGCACCCAGGTGCGTCAAGTCGCGCATCTTTTGCCGATTATTAATATCAATTTCTACTCGTGATAAATACATAGTCTCCCTCCTACTTTAAGATACTCATTACGTCTTGGTTAGTGATCGTACCTCCAACAGCTGGCTTAGACTTATGTGCTGGGTTATTGAGCCAAACGCTTGTTACCGACTCGCTACGATAAGTGTGCGTATGTTCTCTCAAGCTGAAGCTCTTAACAGCATCCTTCACCAGAGAGCTGCGTTCACCGGGCAGTAGCGGGGCATCGGCATGGATCTCAGCTCGCCACTCTGGCTCAAAGCGTTTGTTGACCATGAACCAGTGAGACGCTTGCCATGGCATTTCTTTCAGCACTTCAACTGGCGACTTTCCAGTATAAATTTTGGTCTCTAGTGGTCCTGCCGGTGGTGTACTCTTCCGCCCCAGGAAAAGTTGGAATTTAGGGTGGTGTAGGGCCTCGTCAATAGCTTCAATTTGATCATTTTGGCCGCCAATAGCTGCGATAAAAATTGCATCTTGCCAGTAGTCACGATAAGTCAACTTGCTAGAGCTCTTGGGCACTTGAACAATCTGAAAGTCAGTTAATTCTTTATCAATCTGGTCTGTGCGTACGGCAAAGCTTAGCTGATTAAGCTTTACTATCCGTGAGTCACCGTGCCCATACCCCAGGGCAGCAGCAATCATCCCCAGCACCGCGCTTTTCGATGGGTGCCGGTAAATCGTCCGATATTTGAAGTTGGCCTGATTGCCGTATGCTTGCATAGGCCCCTTCAACTTAATTGTCAGAGCTTTCATTCTTGAGCACCTTCCTTAAGAATTGCCTCGCCCACCTTGTTAAGCAGGTCAGTTAAGCTGTCAGCCTCACCATCGGTAAAGCTAGTTTTTTCTGTGGTCAGCACAAGGTTGGCCACTGGATCATCAACCATTTTTTCGATCTTGTTGTATTCATCTTCCAACTTCTTAATAGACGGGGCCACGTAACCGTGTGTAGCAACCACTGGATCTTCAAATGCTGATACCAAGTTAACCGGAGTATCTGGGCGAAGCGTAACCATAATGTACTGCGGAACCGTCTTGTTAGCAAAGCTGTGCTGCTTACCAGTTGGCATCGACATAGTAAAGTCCTTGATGAAGTATCGAAGCGCTTTGTAGGCAATTTCCGGGTCTCCCAGATTATGAATTAACTCGTTGAGATTGACGTTAGCATACCGGTAAAGCGTTGATGAGTTGTACTCAATTGTGCCTAGCATAGCAGCCCCGGCGTCGCTGTCTGAGTCCTTAGCATCATCAATCGCTGAGTAGTAGTCGAATTCTGGGACAATTTCATGGGTTGAAATAGCGTGCGCCACTTGTGCGGCCCCATCGACAGTTAGTGCCTGGTCGTTAGCAACCATCCGGCCAAAAAGAGCCAGGTCAGCTGAATTGGCGCCCTTAAAGGTGTTCTTAACAGCATCCTTGAATTTTTTGGCACCACTGGCTTTCTTATCTTCCAGTTCGTCTTGGTGGTCAATGGCAAATTCGACCATTCGCTCAAGCTGGCCCTGACTAAGCATATAGAGTGCCTTAGTCTTGTGATCAGAATTAACGCTTACACCAGCCAGGTCAAAGAGACTGTCAGCCAGTTGCTGAGCCGTTTCCGTGTCAATGCCGTCATTCTTTTTCGCAATCTCTTTGCTCAACAGAATTGGGCCGAACTCAGTCCGCAGTCCTTCAAGCCAGTCAGAGTCCTTACCTTCTTGACTAAAGGCTTGGCGAACAGCCCGCTTCCAGGCTTGCGAAGATACTCGGGCACGCGTCACCCCACCGTAAATAACCGTCTTTGGTGAACCGGTCTCGTCGCGGTTGATGTTTGAAGCTGGGACAGTTTGCAATACGTTAATGTCGATATACATGGTAAATTCCTCCTAAATGTTTTTGCTGTGTTCTTTATTTTTCTTCTGAGTTGCTCTCACTATGGTGGCCGGCATAGTACTGTTGACCCCACCGCAGAATCACCTTCTGGGCACCGTTATAGGCGCCAATATGGGTTTGAAATTCGTACAAGTCACGGGCTAGCTGGCCAAGGTCAAGTGGGCCACCATCCCCCTTGCTCTTAACAATAGATACTATGCTGATTAGCTGGTGCAAGAGACTGCTAAGCTGTGTTGTTGATAGCAAATTCTCCGTCCGGCGGTCAAGAGCCGCTTGTTGGTTAGGGTCACCAGCTCGGAGAAGCGATAAAGCCTCCATAACGGTCTTACCACCGTCTTTGTTGAGTAAGCGTTCATTATTCCCTTGCTGATAAAGCGCAAAGGCCCTAACTGCCGTAAAGATTGCAATTTCACCCCGAGTTGGATTGCCCGTCCGGCTCAGTTCTTCTTCTGGAATGAACCCTAGCAGGGCTGGCCATGCTGATACTGCTTGGTGGCTGCTGATTGTCTTAGCCGTTCGCAAGCCAGACAATGCTGCCCGGTTAGGCTGCCCACTGTTCCATAAGCTGTCGATAATTCGATTAGTTACTGCTTGTGCTCGATAGCTTTTACTGCTTATTTCCATCGTTTTCTCCATCTTCTTTCTGGTTAGATGCAACCGGCAAAATGAGTTTAATTGTGTGCCAATAGTAATTAACAACCTCAAAAAGTGATTTAGGTTCCTTGCCAAAGACTTTGGTATGGGCCTTGGCCGTCAGAAAGTCGTTAGGCTTCAAACTCTTATGAAACTGCTCTGGTGAAGCCGAGGCCAGCGCCTCTTGGCAGGCCTGGTGAAGTATTTGTCGTGCAGTTCGGTACCACTCTTGTACTTTCTTGTCACGGTCATCATCAGCCTTTAAGCTGCTCAACCAGTCGCTAAATGGCACATTCATTTGCGTGTAGACTTGCTTAACACGCTGATCAACGAAGCCGCTCAGCCCGGTTCGCTTTGTAAAGCCGTTAAAACCGCCGACAACGCAAGCTAAGCTGTTATAAGCTCCAATTGCCCGTCTTGTTGTCCAAACAGCGTCCTTGATCCGTTCTGGCCAAGTGTGGGCCATCTTGGGGTCAAAGATAACGTCTGCAGGTAGTTTGAGTTCGTCATAGACCTGATAGACCGGCATCTGGGAAGAGGCATTGTTGTCTTTTAGGAAGCCAGTAGTAACTAGCTCAATTGGCTTCTGCCTTGGTAGTAATTGGTGCTTTTGAAGTGCTTTAGCCCAACTTACAACCCCTGGTGTTTGGCCACTGCCGTCTGTTGAGATGTATTCACCGAAGTTGGCCCACATGCTCTTCTGCAAGTCATCAGAGCTAAAGGCTGGTGCAAAATAAGTTTTATTTTTAGAGCTGAACTTCCATGTCGTCATCGGTTCGATAAAGGAATTGCCACTATCTGGGCGTGGAAATTTAGCAGCGAACAGGTGTAGTTCCCCATTTTCATCCCTCTTCAGATAGAGTAGACGGCACCATAGGGTGTACAGCTCAGCTAGATTATCTGGCATCATCGCTGTTGCCCGCTTATCACGATATTCTTGAAGGCTCTGTTCCCACACTGGCCGTTCAATCAGGCTGGTATGGTTATCGGTTGTTAGGGTTAGGTTCAGCATTAACGTGTCGAAGAGGTCATCCCCCTTGATATAAACGGGGTGGATACTGAAGAGCCATCCAGCTGCTGTACTCTTTATCTTGCTATCCCGTTTAACCGTGGTCTTATCACTAACCCCACTGTAATTCTGGTAGGTAATCATCCAACGAACCACCTCATCAATGGTAATGTCATTCTTAGCAGAATCAGCCCGAGAAGCGTAGGTAGCAAGGGAATTGTTGCTTTCGGCAATTGTCCGGTTTAGCAGCTTGATTGCTACTTCCCCAGGTGTCTTGCTGTCCTTTATTGAAGTTGGGCCGTAAAACCCGTGACTTTAGTCGCGGGATATAAGGCCC
>CAMFOZ010000113.1 GCA_945971245.1 uncultured Lactobacillus sp. | reverse complement strand
CGCGACCCCCACCATGGCAAGGTGATGTTCTACCACTGAACTACTTCCGCATGTCGTCCTTGACAACAGAAATAATAATATCAAGATTTCCGTGAAATGGCAAGGACTTTTTGTAAAAAAGTTAAATTAAATTTTACCGGGCCTCAAAAGTACTATAAGTACGGGCTTAACTGGCTATTACTCCCCACCAGACTAGCTGGATCAGTCATCTTGGTAGTGCAAATCATCATACTTCTGGTCCGCCTGTTGCTGCGCCATAGCCTTGGTGGGGTAATAAACTGCCGTTACCCAGTTTTCGGCTCCTTCACCGACAACCAAGACCTTGACTGGCTTCCCGTCAATGTTTTCGGTCTTGACCATGTACGAGGTCCCATCGCCGGCCCCCTGGAACCACCCTTGAACATTCAGCCAGGTACCACCATCATCATGAAGGAACTGGGTGCGACCCCAGTCCTTGGTTGCCCTGACCTGCTCATCATTTGGCTGTTCATTGTCCCGGGCATACTGGGCATCCTGATGATAGAGCTTAAGGTCGTCACCATCAATGACCATGGCGTGATCAGAAATAGTCATCGTTGAATCATCGTCATTATCAGCGGAGTACCATGTTCCTTGCATATCGCCTGGCACCGCAAATGGCCCCTTATTACCATACTTACCAATTGCACTATCACTAAGCCCTGCAGAGCCTGAACTACTATCGCTGCCACTCTTATCAACCACCTGGGCGTTCTTCGCCAGATCATTGACCAGGGCGCCTTGACCATGCTGATTGATGTACTTAGCCATTGCCAACTTGCTGATTGTATCTAACTTCTTAGCCGGTTTTCCTGGCTGGGCACCTTGGTAGAGCACCACGTTATCGTTTTGGTCAATCGTGTACACTAAACCGGCCGCTTGGCCACCAGCGGTTACCTCATAGGCCATCCCTTGACCGTTGTCACTAAGCCGGTACCGACTAGTCGGGTAGAGATTCACCTGCAAGCCTGATTGGCGGGCCTGCTTAGTCGTCTGGGCCCACTGACCACCATAGCGGTTACCAGCATAGGCTGTGACCAGACTTACAACCTGCTGCGGTGACATCCCCTGGGCATTGATCTGGACACTGGACTTCTTAGCGATCAGACTCGTCGAAGAACTGGTCCGCGCCTTTCCCGAACTGGTCGACTCATTTCCACAACCAGCCAGCGTCAGGGCAGCTAGTCCCGTTACCAACAATATTCCTGTCTGTTTTCTGTTCAACAAACCCCTTCTCTCAAAAATCACTTACAGCCCCATTATAGCGCTGATTAGAGATTAGAGATCCATGATCCGCAGACTACCTTGCCACTGGGCGGTAAAATCGTCACGTTGCCATTCATTGATCCGCTTGTTACGGACCCCCACCGCCTGGTTCAGGTAGGTAACGCCATTGTGCTCTAGCGGGGGATGAATGCCATGAAGGTGACCATAGAAAGCATACTTGACATTTTCTGCCGACTCTAGAAGGTCTCCCAATCGATCACTCCCCATCATGGCTGTGATCATCTGGTAGAAGCGTTCACGCCGGGGCGTGTTGACCGCTACCGGCCGGGGTGCCAAAAGCTCATGGCGGGGCGCAAAGTGCGTCAGGAAGAGCACCTGCTTTCCCGCATCCTTAGCCGCCGTGAGCTGGGTCGTCACTTGGTTAAGAACGTTATCCATCCGTTCCTGATCATCCCCGGGCTGGTCAATCTCACTGTCCAGCCAATAGACCCGTTTCCACTGCCGCACGGCTGCTAAGTCATTACGATAGGTCGAAAAGGTATAGTCATACCAGCCGTTATTTCCGATCATCCGCCAGTTTGTTCCCGGCAGATCAACATAGCGCTGGTGCAAGTAACCAGGTACCGATAAGTGCTCAATCTGATCATAGGAAGCATGTTGAAGGAGGTCATGGTTACCCGCAATATAGTAGACCTGGACCTGATTAGCCAAGCGACGTTGAAGGTCAGTCATATATTGCTGAGTCTGGGTAAAGTCATTGAAAAGGTCCCCAGCATAAAAGTAGTATTGGACACCATGGTCTCGCAGATACTGGGCCTGCATCGCTAGCGCCACCGCTGGATCGACCTGGTTGACGTCGAGGTGATTATCACTGCTGACTGCAATTCGTACCATTTCGTTTTCCCCCTAAAATAAAGAAAGCATCCCGTTCTTGGAATGCTTTCTAGTTTACTGATTTTTATTAACGCGTCAAGAATTGCATCCTGGCCCCGATAATCTTGTTGACCGCTGGAATTCCGTCCTTAACGTGAAGCGCCTTGAATGGAAAAGTTGCGCGGTAGGTGACCACACCGGGATCAGTAGCCTGCTTCAGTGAATCAATCACCGTCTCACTCGCTGTTGAACCCGTCAGTAGCTGGGTGAAGACCCCTGGTAAGTTTACCTGCAGGATCTTGGACAAGAAGGCCACCTCGGGTAGTGGGAGTGGCTGAACCCCTACCTGATGAAATTCATTTCCAGCCTTAACAAAGATAACCTGGTACAGTCCAGGGGCATCCTGGCCCATGACCGCATTACTTGCCTGGTCACTTACTGTCTGGAATTCGTAGTCCGGCACTTCAGCCGGGTAGCGAATAGCAGTTGACTGGTAATTCAGTTGTTCAGGGGAGAGCAAATTTGTCGTCGTCCCCAGTGGGTAGGCATATTCCCCATCGAAAATGTAGTTGAAAGCCACCAGCTTATTTGCCCGACTGTCCAGTTGCGGTAGCCGGTCATCAGGCAGGATGATCAAGCGGCTGTCGAGTTCAACCTGTGTGAGAGTGGCTAACAATTGGGTATAGGAAGCTGGTACGAACAGTAGCTGGGGCTGTTCTACCTTCAAGAGCTGGAGAATGTTCTCTGGGGTCGGCGGTTCCAAGTAACGCTTGTCACTCAAATCGCCAACCAAAGCTACTGAACTCGGGTTGGTATCAACAATCACCGTGTGATACCCCTCCTGGTGCAGTTGTTTCATCATGGAGGCAACAAAGTAGTCACCAGCGTTACTGAGTCCCAGCCGTAAGCCCCCGGTGCCAATCACCATAGCACTCGGCTGGGCCGTCTTGGTCCCCTCATTCTCATCCTCTAGGGCCGAGTAGAAACTACTGGTATGCTGGTCAAACTCCCCGGCTGAGGGCTCAATCTCCTTATACTTAGCTGTAATCTGATGATCCACTAGCATCTGGTAAATTCGGTGCGGAGTAGTCTTCCATAACCGGGCAATCAGCTGGTTACTCAGGCCGTATCCTTTGGCCTTGATCAGGACCGGTTCCTTATTCGGGTTGTCGATGACCTCCCTGATTAAGAGCCGCATCCTATTAATTTGATCGAAGTAGAAGGGATCAATCTTGGTCATCTCCGCCAATTCGTCAACGGAGTAACCCCGGTCCATCGCCTCAATCAGGACAAACAGTCGACCAGCTTCAGGGTGAACCAGTTTAACGATCAGCTCGTCATCTGACAGCTTTTTCTGGGCCGCCAGGTGAAAGTCCGCGGGCTCACGGTAACGGGATTCAATGGCCTTGAAGAGGGCCTCAATCGGGCTCCGGCCAACCCCGAAAACCGTTCCGACTGACTTCTTCTCCGTCCCCAGTAGCCGACTGGCCTCGGGGATCTCGTCGAAGCCCCAGACTGGTACCCGGGCTGCAATGTGATCCATTGTCGGTTCCACTAGTGCGGCGTGGTGAACATAGTTAGGCCCTAGGTCAATATCACGCAGGAGTTCTCCCGCATAGAGCTGAGCACAAACTTTGGCAATCGGGTAACCAGTCGACTGCTCAACAAAGGACGTCATCCGGTCAAAGTAAGGACTATTCTTGATGACATAGAACTTATCGTTTTCCGAGTTGAGGGCAAACTGGACATGGTTGATCCCGACAATTCGCAGCTTTCGGGTAATCGCAAAGGCGGTATCCCGCATATCCTGAATCTGGCGATCAAGGAGGGTCTGGGGGGGATTGAAGGCCACCGAATCACCAGCGTGAATCCCAATCGGGTCCATATCCTCAATCATCGAGAGCATCATCATCGTTCCTGAAGCATCACGCTGCACGACGACTTCGATTTCCTTATACCCTGCCAGACTTTGCTGGACCAATACCTGCTCAGCCCGGGATTGACTCAGACAGCTCTGCACTGCCGATGCCAATTCCCGTTGATCATGAACGATCCGCCGGGTACTGTTACTCTTTGGCAGGACTGAACGGATGATTACCGGGTACCCCAACTTCTGCGCCTCTTCCAAGGCGTCCTGATAGTTGCTAACCGTCACTACCGACTTCATCGGTGCATCCATCTTATGTAGCGTCCGACTAAGCAAGACCGGGTTATTCACCTGACGGATCGTTGCCTCGGGAACCCCCAGTAACTTAATATCACGTTTTTGAATGATCCCCTTTTCCAAGAGCTCCTGGGTCAGCTCAAAGGCGTGCTGGTTTCCTACCGTCGGCAAGATGGCCTGCGGGTGGTAGTGTTCAATCAGCGTAACCAGATTCTCGACATTCAGGGGACCGATGCAGGCGTGATCAACCGCCGCCCGGTTCTCCAGGCTGACGGAAAACGGGTTGTCATCGGCCAGGATGGTCTTGATCCCCAGGCTCTTGAAAGCCGTCGTAATCTGATAGGTAGCCGCGTCAAGCTCATCACCGTGCTGAACATCATTAGCACCGGCACCAATTACCAGGACCGATTTAATTGCTGGCTTTAGCATTAACGACGCGCCTCCTTCCGCTTCATGATATCAAGAAACTCATCAAATAAACCGTCCGTCTCATCGGGGCCCGGTGCCCCATCTGGGAAGAATTGGACGGAGAAGGCGGGGTAATGCCGGTGACGAAGGCCCTGAATACTATTATCAATCATATCCACGTAGGTAATGAATAACTGGGACCGATCGACCGTCTGCGGATCGATATGGTAACCACCACCCTGGTTAGCATAGACAACATGATCGGTGATGATCTCCTTCAAGGGGTGGTTCATCCCGTGATGTTCAACCGGGTTCTGCTTAACGGTTGCCCCATTGGCGATCGCAAATAGTTCATGGCCGAGCCCAATCGCAAATAATGGCACCTTGGTCTGAATCTGCTGGATCATCTCCAGGACCGAACGCTTGATACTGTTAGGGTTACCGGGGCCACTGGACAGAACGACCCCGTCCGGATCCAGCCGTAGAATCTCTTCCGCAGTAGCGGTGTATGGGAGGACCGTGACGTTGCACTTCCGTCGACTGAGTTCCCGCAGGACCCCATTCTTCAGGCCAAAGTCAACGACCACTACACTCATCCCCACACCCGGGTTAGGGTATGGCTTCGGTGTGGCCACCTGAGCAACCTGTTGATTGGTCAAGACTGTGGCGTGGAGCTGATCGAAGGCATGGTCGTCCGGAACCGGAACAATACTCCCCTTCAATGGCTTGCCGGCATCCCGTAGCTTATGAATGACCGCCCGGGTATCAATATTGGTGATCCCTGGAATATTCATCTGCTTGAGGTAGCGATCAAGCGTCTGCTGCTGGGGATTATCGGCCCCGACATTTGACAGTGAGCGCACAATGACCCCCTTGATCGTCG
>CAMFOZ010000112.1 GCA_945971245.1 uncultured Lactobacillus sp. | reverse complement strand
GGGCACAGTATGACTTCGACGACGTTAATCTTGATAAAGAACAAAAAGATCCTTTTGCTAACATGACCCCTAACGAGCGAAAAAAGTACTGGGATAATTTCTCATTCTGAGGTGCAAAAATGAAAAACGTTTTATCGATAATCAGTTTAATCATAATTATGTGTGGACTAGCTGCCTTTGTAGCCGGCTTTTTCATGCTGGCAAAGTGGTTGGGCTTCGTAATGCTGGGTGCAACCTTATATTTTATTGGCAGTTCTTTTAGTAACGCGATAGGAGGTGATTAGCAATGGGTGTATGGAATCCTTTTAAGGGCATTTTTCGTTCACGGACGTTAGCTAATGGCACGGGACCATTGATGGTGTTCTCCGGAGGCAAGATCCAAACTCAATCTTCAGTTGATGTTAATCAAGCTTTTAAGAACTCGGATGTCTTTACAGTCGTCGAGCGGATCAGCTCCGACATTGCCGCTTGCCGCTTTAACGGGCAACAATATCAAACCTTATTAGACAATCCATTTCATTTAATGAACCCTTACGCTGGGTGGCAAGAAGTGCTGATTCAGCTTCTGCTGAATGGCAATTCTTATGTTGTTATTCATCGGGATAAACAGCAGAAAGCTTCGTGGCTAGAGCCTGTGCCCTCCGATGATGTAAGCCTGACCTTACAAGATAATGCCGCTGATATTATTTACCATGTTCACTATACTGATGAGCGAGCAGACAAGGATTATCTTAGCGCTGATGTTTTGCATTTTAAGCTAGTTACACCGGGGATGGATGTAAACCAATATACAGGGGTTAGTCCGCTAATGGCGCTGGTTCCTGAATTGGGAATTCAAGATAACAGCAAGAAGTTGACCTTGGCATCACTTATCCATGCGTTAGCACCAACTAATATCTATACAACGCCGAATGCCATTACTGAACCGGGAGCTAAGGATAAGATCCGTGAAGCCTTTGAAAAGGCCAATACCGGGGATAATGCTGGGCGCGTCATGATCATGGATGCTGGTGCAAAACTGGAAACAATCGATGTTACGCCAAACGTGGCTAAGCTGTTAGATAACGCGACATTTTCGCAAACTCAGATTGCTAAGGCGTTTGGTATCCCAGACAGTTATCTAAATGGTCAAGGTGATCAACAATCATCAATTGAAATGATTCGGTCACTATACCAAAACGCCTTAACAATGTATATTCGGCCGATTGAATCAGAATTATCTTATAAGCTGGGAGCACCAGTTAAGCTGGATGTTACCAGTGCAATTGACGTTGATCACCAGAACGAGCTTAACAACATTGTTTCGCTGTCAAAGGCTAACCTTCTTTCACCACGTCAAGCGTTTGGTTTGATGTTGGCTAACGACATTATGCCGGGCCTGACGGTTGAAGACTCAGACATTAACCTGTTGAATAAGAAGAACACGACGAAAGGAGGTGAGAATGCAAATGACAACTAAAACAACCAACCGTGATGTGCGGACGTTTACGGCTAATCATCTAACAATTAGGCGAGATGTTGAAAGTGGTACTCGGCAGTTGTCAGGCTATGCTGTGGCTTTTAACCAGCCTTCTCAGCCACTTCCGTTTACAGAATATATCAGCCCACATGCTTTTGATGACGTGGACTTTTCGCAAGTGCGGTTGCTTTACGCTCATGATTTTAATAACATTTTGGCTCGTGTAGATTCGGGGACTTTATCACTTAAAACTGATGATAAGGGCCTCTTTTTTGTTGCCGATATTCCTGACACTACCTTAGGCAATGATGTTTATACCAATGTTGAGAATGGAAACATTAAAGGTTTATCTTTTAATGCTCAGATTGATCCGAACAACGGCGACACGTGGGAACAAGGCGCTGACGGCAAGGTGATTCATACTATTAATCACTTTGCCAGCTTAGCCGAAATTAGCTTAACGCCAATCCCAGCCTATACCGAAACTTCGGTTCAAGTAGCACGAGATTACAAGGAGGTCTTAAATAATATGAATACTGATTCTAGTGCAGCAACACAATCGCAAACTCCTGCTTCAAGCAGCGCGGCTTCTGCTGAGCCAAGCTCTGCTTCCAGCGCTAACTTAGCTAAGCAAATTGCCGCCTTAACGAATAAAGTGAATGAATTATTGAATGGCGCTCAGCCGGCAAATAGTACGGCTAAGCGTGACGACAATGTTGAAGGAGCAGACTCTGACGAAGTTGATCGGGCCAGCGCACCTGCTAATCCGGGTGACCCGACTTCATCAGCTAAGAGTGCTTCAACAGCTGTGGCTAATCCCGGTGATCCAACGTCTAACAAGAACACTAGCCGGGCGGCCGAACCAGCAAGTGATGTTACGCGTTCGGCTGAACCTGTTGTAACTGTAAATGAAAACAAGGAAAACAATGAAAATGGAGATGATATTCAAATGTCAACTAAGTTGAACGATCCAAAAGAATCTATTACCCGTGACTTTGCTAACTTCTTAAAGACTGGCCAAGTTGCCGATTCTATCTCACGTACCGATAACAATATTGGTCTTAATTCTGGTTCTGTTATTATTCCAGAAACAATTTTGACTCCAGAACATGAACAACACCAATTCCCACGTTTGGGATCATTAGTACGGACAGTTAAGGTGTCAACCACTACTGGTAAGTTACCTGTGTTCCAAACCAGCTCTGACAAGCTATCTGTTCACACTGAATTCCAGCCATCAGAACGGCATGCCGCTCCAGAAATTAAGCCGATTAACTGGGATTTGAAGACCTACACCGGTAACTATGCCTTCTCACAAGATCTAATTTCTGATTCCAGTTACAACTGGCAAAGTGAATTGTCCTCTCGCCTGCAAGAATTGAAGGACAACACCAATGATGGTCTAATCATTAATGCACTGACTAATGGCGTAACTACTAAGACGGCAACTGATTTAATCTCAGACATTAAGACAGTCCTTAACGTTAACTTGAAGCCTCAAGACTCTCAAGCCGCTTCGATCGTGCTTAGCCAATCTGCTTTCAACGAGCTTGACCAAATGACCGACAAAGAAGGCCGTCCATTAGTACAACCAGATGTTACTAAGGGAACTGGTCAGATTATTCTAGGTAAGACGGTCGTTGTAGTTGACGATCTACTCTTCCCAGCGGCCAAGGCTGGGGATGCTAACATCGCTATTGCTCCACTTCAAAAGGCAGTTGTTAACTTCCAAAGCAACGAAATTACTGGACAATTCATTGACTCATACGATATTTGGTACAAGATCTTAGGTATTTACCTCCGTGAAGATGTTGTTCAAGCACGCAAGGACTTAATTACGCTGATCACTTCCAGCAAGGCTACTGCTGGTGCTGCTTCTGCACCTGCTGGCAAGTAACTAAGGGAGATGAGTAGCAATGACTGATGATGACTTTACTACCCGTCTGTTGGCCGAGCTGAATCTAGATGACGTGGACGAAACTAAAGCTACGATAAATAATCTGATGAAGCAGGCGCGGGCGGTTCTGGTTAGCGCGATCAATTCAAACGTTGACCTGAAGACTTATATGAATGACGACCTTTTCTTAGGTGCATTGGACGCGTTGACTACTCAGCTTTTTTATGATCGCACTCTAGGGAACAACTTTTCGCTGGGTGTCCAGATGATGCTTGTCCAACTACAAGCTAAGTACCTCGATACTAAGGGCGGTGATGACGATGGCGATGCCCAAAACAGTTAAGTATTCGCCTTACCTGTTTAGTGAGGTTGCTGACTTTGGCGTTACCAAGACAGTTACCAATCCGTACAGTGGCGTTAATGAATCGAGCTTTGTTAAATCATTCAGTCTGCACGTCTATCCGCAGAAGCGGACACTTGATATGCAGTACCGGTCACTTGGCACTAATTATGTCAACGCTATTACGTTAGTAGTACGGCACAATAACAGGCTCAATGATCAACTGCGTGTTAAGTATAAGGGTGAGGAATATAAGATCTTAAATATTAGTTCTGATGATTCAGCTAATTATATGACTTATGATTTCTTGACTTTGCAAAACGTAAAGGAGCTGGGTGGCAATGGCTGACTTTGACGAACAAGTAATGGACTTCCTTCATCAAGTAAAGAAGCTGGTTCCAGATAAGGATGCCCAGCGGAAAATGACTAAAGAAGGGGCAGATGTTCTTCGTGATCGTTTGCAACAAGAGACACGTCGCAAACACTATGATGAGAAACATTACATCCTCAAGAAATACCGGGGTCGAAACATTAAGCACCTTGCCGATTCGATTGCTTCGGATGACAAGAACATTAATGGCGAGATTGACGGTAGCTCTTTAGTCGGTTTTCAAGGTGTCAAAGAATCTGGAGTTAACCATGCGAGGATAGCGCGCTTTATCAACGATGGTACGAAGAAAATGCGGGGCGATCACTTTGTTGAACACACCCGTGAAGATAACGCTAAGGAAGTATTTTCAGCCATTGCTGAAAAATATCGAAAGGATGTCGAGCTATGAAAATGCCAGTAATTCAAGTAAGAGATTTAATTGCTAGTCGTCATTTTCAGTGGATCGATCATCTCTCGACAACAAATATTGAACCGGAATTTGTTAATGATACTAGCAAGACGGTTGTTTTAGTTACTGAATCAGACTTCCAACCAGGACACTATGCCAATGCGACATTTAAGTTTATGCAGATTGGCTGTGAGATTCAGATTTTTTACAAGGCAAAGGTCGAATTTGATATAGCAAGCGCTGAGATTGAATTTCAGCGCTTTTTTATTGCCAACGGTTGGCGGGTAGCAATCTCTCGTGAACACGTTTACGATCCCGACACCGGGCAGCTGACTAAGACGATTTATGTTGAGAAACAAGAACCAATTTTAGAAAAGAGGAATTAATTTATGGCACAAGGTACTTCATTTAAAGGTATCCGTTGGGTGGCCTTCGGCATTATTGACCCTACTACTGGGTTGATTGTTGCTGACGAAAAGAAGGGGTTATCCAAGGATGGTGTTGTGTTAGTTGATGGCGATGGTCAAGGTGCCACTACTGCTAACATCACTGGTTTGGAAGAAGCTGGTCAACAGCAATATGCTAACGATAAAGTTAAGCGAATTACACACGGGACACCAACCCCACAGGTTGCCTTAACCATGTTGGATATGCCGTTTGACATTGGTGCGAAGATCAAGGGATACGTCACCGATGGCAAAGGGGGTTGGGTTTTAACTACCGGCCGGAAGCCAAACGTGGCTCTGATGATCTGTTCTTCTGACTACTGGGGCAATGCTGTCTTGGATTGCTTCGCTAACGGTGAGGTGATTGAACCATCTCACAACCACGCTACCAGCAACAAGAACGAGTCAGATTACAACTCAACCTACACTTATCAATCACTATCTCCAATTAAGAACGATGTGTTCGTTGATCCGACAACCGGTACTCAACAGTCCTACAAGGAATATTCATCCGGCGATCCTAGCTTTGATGCAGCCGCTATGCTTGCAGAAGTCTTCGGTGGCTTCACGGATAGCGATAACAAAATCATTAACCGGATTAAAGGCGCTGGCACTACTGGTACGGTAGTCAGCACACCATCTAATACACTACAAGGTTAGCTGTTAAGTAAAAAAGTCGCGTTAGAAATGCACAGTATGGCTTGC
>CAMFOZ010000111.1 GCA_945971245.1 uncultured Lactobacillus sp. | reverse complement strand
CCTGTGCGAGCATGGACCTTCCTAACACAACATAAGCTGTGCTCAATTACCCAAAGCTTGCAAAATATTCAATTTTAAGCGTATCTTATAGCAGATGGGAATCGTCTTGACCTTCGCCTTCGTTGATCTGTGAACCGAAGACCCGCCGTTCAAGGTTGGACAACCGCTTCAAAATATCCATGTTGGTGGCATTTGAAACTGGTTGTTGGTTGTTGGTGTGGGCACTCATCGTAGAACCCACTTCAACTTGACGGTTCAATTCGTCAACCTTAGTACGTAGACGTTCATTTTCATTGTTTAAGCGGTCAAGCTCTTTGTTATAAGTGTCGTAGTCCTTGATAACATCATCCAGGAAGGCATCGACATCGGCCTCATCATAGCCCTTACCAATGTTCTTTTCCTTAAACTGCTTATGCAAGATATCTTGCGGCGTAAACTTTATGTTATCCAACTCAAACACCCCAATCATTTAGCTATCCGTGACACAACAACTATTTTACCAAATTCATCCATAAATTCAAGGGTCATTCCATATTTTTTCCTCGCTGTTCTTCCTGGTACTCGACCGCTGTTTCTTGGAGCTCATCAAAATCAATCAAACTGATTGGATAGTTTCCCTGTTCTTGATAACGCTGTGCCTGACGATAATCATACTTGGGTTTGCCTTCATATTCGGGGTCATATACCATCAGCATCCCATCAGTATGGGTCAGCATGAAACGCTGGTAAGTTCGTAACTGCTGCGGTGACTGGTAAGGGTGGTTCGTCACCGGGGCTGAAAAATCAACCTTATTTTTAATGACTGCCAGCTTTTCCTGATTACTTTCATTCCACCGCTGGTCAAAGGCCGTATATGGCTCCATCAGGGCTAAACGAAGCTGAGCATAGTCATCCTTAAGATCCAGACCACATTCTAAGGCCCACCGTTCGACCCCCATCTGTGGGCCCGAGATCAACCAACACTCTTCTGTATCCTCCTCAAGATAATTTTTGAGATGGTCAGTCAGGACCTTCTTGATGACCTTCACCTTAGGATCATCATCCTTAAATACATTTAATTCGTAGCTGCGATAGCCAGTTACCCATAGACGTCGCACATGTGCCACCTCCGTAACATTTCTGTATCATTATTTTAACCGACATTCTGGTATAATATAAGGCTAGTTAGGAGAGTGATGTAAAAATATGAATATTCACTATCCCAATGGTCAGCACCCGCGGCAAGCATACAATGCTAACCACGATCTACCGACACCCCACCAGTCGATTTACGCACGACGGGGGATGTCTTTAGAGGATGAGATCAACCATAGTAATCAATACTACCTGGCCCGCCACATTGCGGTGATCCACAAGAAGCCAACTCCTATTCAGCTGGTCAAAGTCGATTATCCCAAGCGTAGTGCGGCCGTAATCCGGGAGGCCTACTTCCGCCGTCCATCGACGACCGATTACAATGGCATCTACAAGGGGCGCTACATCGACTTTGATGCCAAGGAAACGCGCAACCGGCGTTCCTTCCCCTTGAAGAATTTTCATCCCCACCAGATCAACCACATGCGGGAATGCGTTAACCAGGGCGGGATTTGTTTTGCCTTCATCAAATTTACTGATCTAGACCTTGTCTACCTATTACCAGCAACTATTCTATTTCATTATTGGGACAAGCGTGATCAAGGTGGTCGCAAGTCAATTTCGTTAGCCGATATTCAACGATGGGGGTTTCAAATTGAATATCAGCTTAACCCCCGCCTACCATATTTAAAGGCAGTCGATCAAATCATCGCTGCCGAACACAAAGGAGTTTATCATGACAAGTAATGATCAACCGAGTCGTAGCAACCGGCACAAAGCCGACTACGATGATTATGACTACGATGATGAGCCACGACACGGAGGACTCGTCAAACGAATTCTCCTCTGGATTTTGGGGATTATCATCTTACTATTCGTTGCCGGTACTGCCCTGTTCTTCTACTATGCTTCGAGTGCACCCCGGATTAGTCGAAGTGAGTTAGCTGGGCAAAATACCACCACGATTTATGACGACCAAAACCGGGTCATCTCCCGGTTGGGTGCCCAGAAGCGGGAATACGCGAAGAGTGACCAGGTCCCTGATAACCTGAAGCACGCGGTGGTTGCAATTGAGGACCGGCGCTTCTACAAGCACCACGGGGTCGACCCAATCCGGATCATGGGAGCGGCAACGGCTAACATCTTCGGCCGTTCTGCCGGCATGCAGGGTGGTAGTACCCTGACCCAACAGCTGGTCAAGCTATCGGTCTTCTCAACTGCGGCATCTGATCGGACCTTCAAACGGAAGGCTCAAGAAGCCTGGCTCGCCATCAACGTTGAGCGCCACTTCAGTAAGAGTCAGATCCTCGACTTCTACATCAATAAGGTGTACATGGGTAACGGGGTCTATGGTATGCAGACTGCTGCACAATACTACTATGGTAAAGATCTCGACGAGTTGGACCTCTCACAGTTAGCCCTACTCGCGGGGATGCCACAATCTCCTACTTACTACAACCCATTGGCCGATAACACTAAGTACGCTACGCAACGACGAAATGAAGTGCTGAACGCCATGGTGCGGAGTAAGTACATTAGCCAGTCGCAAGCTAACCAGGCTGCTAGCGAAAGCGTCACTGACGGCCTTGATCCTGACCACGGAAACACTTCCAACAACGGTACCGGAGTTAAGGAAAAGGTTATTGATGCCTACGTCAAGCAAGTCCTGGCCGACCTGGAAGCTAAGGGTTATAACCCTTATAACGATGGTCTGAAGGTACACACTAACCTTGACCTTGATGCGCAAGAGCACCTCTATGACGCTGCTAACAACTCCGTCTCCTTCCAAAGTGACCAGATGCAGACCGGGGTCGCCGTTACTGATCCCCACAATGGTCAAGTCGTTGCTATGCTCGGTGGCCGGCACACTGGTAACGTCGTCTACGGTCTGAACCGGGCTGTCCAGACTAACCGAAGTTCTGGTTCAACTGCCAAGCCACTGATGGATTATGGTCCGGCGATTGAATATCTCCAATGGCCAACCTTTAAGCGGGTTCAAGATACACGGTTTGTCTACCCTGGTACGAATAAGGTTCTGCGGGACTTTGATAACAAGTACAAGGGTTCCATGACCATGCGGGAAGCCCTCGTCCAGTCACGGAACGTGCCAGCCATCCGGACTCTCCAAGAAGTAGGAATCAAGCGGGCCACAGACTTTGTCAACGGCCTGGGAATTTCCCAGAAGGATCCTTATACCCTACAGAGTGGGATTGCCCTTTACATCTCACCACTGCAGATCTCGGCTGCCTACAGTGCTTTCGCTAACGGCGGGACCTACTACAAGCCATACTATATCAGTTCCATTACTACTCAAGATGGCAACGTCAAGCAGTTTAACCCGCAAGGTAAGCGGGCAATGAGTCGGGCAACTGCTTACATGATCACCGAAATGCTTAAGGGGGTCTTCAACGAATCTGAAGAAGGAAGTGCCAGTGCCGCCAAGCTCGATGGCGTTAACCAGGCCGGTAAGACTGGGACCACCAACTACCCATCTGGCAGTGGTCATTCCGGTGCCATGGATTCATGGATGGCCGGTTACACCAAGAACTACTCCATTGCTGTTTGGACTGGTTATGATCACCCTATGCAGTCACCAGGACTCAGTGATCAAGGGACACAGTCCGCTATTCTCCTATACAGAGACCTGATGGACTACCTTGATAGTCAAAATCACGCAAGTAATTGGTCAATGCCTGATACGGTTGAAGCCGTTCGGGTTAATGGTAAACGGCAATTCGTCATCAAGGATTCTAAGTGGGCGCTTGAATACGCCGCTGATGATACTGGTGATGACGACAGCGATCAGGATAGCACCAGCAACTCATCGTCCTCTGCTAGCTCGAACCGTAGCGAATCATCCAGCAGCGAACGGAATAACGAGAACAGCAGTAGCCGTTCTGAGGAATCATCCTCATCCCGGTCAACATTCTCTATATCCACCTCAGCAAGCAGTTCTAGTGCTCCAGCAGCTTCTTCAAGCTCAGCTTCCGCACCAGCAACGCAACCAGCTGTCAGTGGTAATAATGGCCAGTAATTGCCATTAATCTGAAGCCAAAATAAAAGCGCTGAATTTCAGTTATCAATGACTGAAATTCAGCGCTTTTTCGTAATTAACTAATCGGTTAGATTCCTTTGAGCTTCCGCCGCCGTCCTTCTTGAAGGATGTAGATGGCTAAAATTACCAGGATAATACCAAGGATTTCAACCCAGTTCAAAACCAGGTGGAAGAAGATCACGCTCAAGATCGAAGTGACGATTGGCTGGAGGGCATCCATGATGCTGACAACGTCTGATGGCGCATATTTAGTAGCTTCCATCAAAAGGCCAAATGGCAGGATCGTTCCGAACAGGACCACCGTGCTGACCGAGGCAACCAGGGTTGTTGAGATTTGTGGCGGATTGACCCAGAACGGCCGGTAGAGGTTAAAGAGGATCCCCGCAATCATGGTTCCCCAACCGAGGACAACGATCGGCGGATTCTTCTCAGCCGCCTTTTGGGGCAGGACCACGTAGAATGCCGCCGTGATCCCGGAGCCAATTCCCCAGAGCAGGGAATCAAACGGGATCGCCAGCTTGGTGATGTTCCCACGGGTAATGCTCAAGACCACCCCTAGTAAGGCGATGATAAAGGCGATAATGTCACTTCTAAATGGCCGCCGGTGAAGGAAGACAATTCCCCCGAGGACGATGAATAGTGGTGACAGGTATTGAAGAATCGTTGCTGCTGAGGCATTTCCCCGCTGGATTGCATAGTAGAAAGTCAGCAGGTTAGCCATTAAACCAAAGATTGCGTAAGTCACTACTGAAATCGTCGTGGCCCTGGTCTTGAAGACATCGAAGATCCGCTTGCCATACATGAAAGCACTGATTACTAGTAGGATGACCCCGGTGATGATGGTCCGGACAGAGAGCATCCAGGTAGCTGGGATCGCAAGGTTTTGTGAGATCAGCTGGAGGACAGTTCCAGAAATCCCCCACATGGTTGACGCCAATGCCGCGATGCCAATCCCGCGCATGACGTGTCGAGACGAAGTATTATCCATTTTTATTCATTCCTTTCTAATTACTCCCCAAGTTTATAAATCGGGATCTTGGGACCCGCGGGCCGCGACTGGTCAGGGTGCTGGTTATTCGCCTGCCCCTCGCGGCGATTCTCAAACTGACGCTCATGCTCATTGATATCACGCTTGGTCCGCAATCCCTGGTGTGCCCAGCTCTGCAGGATCCGCTCCATATATTTCAGATTCAGAGCACTGTTCATTACGGCCTGCCGGAGGGCCAGTTCGATCATTGCAGTTGAATAGTTATCCTTATCCAACCAGTCGTTAACAATCTGCAATTCCATTGACGACAGTGGCCGGCCAAACTCACTCTCCAGCTCGGCGAAGACCTGCTGCCGACTGTTCTGGGTCTCTTCCTCCTGAACTGCCGTCGTTGTCTGGTCTTCTAAAAGCGCCAACTTATTAAGCAGGGGCGTGAAGTCGTAGATGGCATCTTCCTTGCCATCCGGCAGCTTCCGCATCCCCTGCTTCACCAGCTTATTAGTTATCATCTGGTGGAGCT
>CAMFOZ010000110.1 GCA_945971245.1 uncultured Lactobacillus sp. | reverse complement strand
GCGGCTTGGGCCTGTTGACCGCCAGCGGACTTTGCCTTGGCCTGCAGCTGCTTAGCCTGCTTGGTCGTCAGCAGGACATAGGTCCGTGGGTATTCCAGCGTGTTGGTACGCTTGACCAGGGTGCCGTCCATCCCGGACCAGGCATAGAGGAACTTGTAGAAGTCACTCTTGTAGCGCCAACGAGTGGTCGTAGTGACAAGTTGTGGATTAGTGACCTGCTTCCACTTTATTTGGCTGTGGGTGTACTCGTTTGCCTGGGTGTGTTGGGGCTTAGCCTGACGTGGGCTGGTCTTGTAGATGTAGACGTCATCCTTACCACTAGTCCCAACCGGCTGGTAGAGCGCCAGTGGCATTTGTGAATTGACCGGGTAGATCCGCCGGGTGGTGGTTGTGGTGACCTTGTGCATTCCAAAGTGGTGACTGTAGTTTAAGGTCATCAGGGCCGTTGAGCCGACGAAGATCAGCCCGGTGATGGTAGCCAGGATGACCCGCCAGGTCCGTTGTTGAACGAACATCACACTGAGGAAGAAAAGGATGGCACCGAGGAAGGTTAGAATAATAACCATTAGTTAACGCCTCCCTTATCATTGATAATGTCTTCGCTATCGATCCGTGGGTGAATTCCGTTACCTGACGTGACAAAGAAAGTCAGGATCAGTCCAATAACAGCAAAGGCGATGGCAAACCAGAAGGCGGCGTGGTAGCCCATCAGGGTTGCATCAAACATCTTGGCCTTGTACTGGAGTGGGGACTGTGCCAACAGGGCGTGGTGTGGCCGGTTACTGTTGGTGATGTTAGTCAGAACGGAGATCATGATGGCTGTCCCAACTGAGGTAGCCACCTGCCGGATGGTGTTGTTTACCGCCGTCCCGTGCGAGATCAGCTGGTATGGCAAGGAGTTCATCCCGGCAGTGGTGACTGGCATCATGACCATGGAGATTCCAAACATCCGTACTGCGTAGAGGAAGACAATGTAGATCGTTGGGGTATCACGGGTGATGAAGGCAAAAGGCAGGGTACCGACGCAGAGGATAAACATCCCCGTGACGGCCAGGCGCTTAGCCCCGTAACGGTCGAAGAGGTTCCCAGTGATTGGACTCATGAACCCCATGAAGATTGCCCCGAAGAGTAGGGTCAGCCCAGAATGGAAGGCTGACATGCCGTGGATAATCTGCAGGTAGAGTGGGATAACTAGTTCGACCCCGACCATCGCCATCATAACGATGGAACTAAGGATGGTCGCCAGGGTAAACTCGGCACTCTCAAAGACCTTGAATTCCAGGAATGGTTCGTCGAGCTTGCCTTGCCGCCAAACCAGGATAGCAACTAGGATAGCACCGATAATGATGGTTGAGATCACCACGGGATCAGTCCATCCCTTGTCACCAACGCTGGAGAAGCCGTAGAGCATGCTGCCGAAACCAAGAGTAGAGATAATAACAGAAAGCCAGTCCAGATGAGGATTCCGGTTTGGAATAACATTCTTAACAAAGAAGAAGCTGGCCAGGATAACGACGGCGGTGATTGGGACGATCATCCCGAAGAGCCACCGCCAGGAGAAGTTATCGATGACCCATCCGGAAAGGGTTGGGCCGATTGCAGGTGCCAGGCCGATTACCAGCCCGTTGACCCCCATGGCGGCACCCCGCTTCTCAGGTGGGTAGATTGTTAGCATGATGTTTTGCATCAGTGGCATGTTGATGCCGACCCCAACCGCCTGGATGAGTCGTCCGGTGAGCAGGACCGCGAACGAAGGTGCCAGCCAGGACAGGACAGTCCCAACTTCAAAGATCGACATCGCGAGGATGAATAATAGCTTGGTGTTGAAACGGCTGCTCAGGTAGGCACTGACCGGGATCATGATCCCGTTGACCATCAGGAAACCGGTGGTCAACCATTGAACGGTCGAAGTGCTGATGTTAAATGCATTCATTAATGCGGGAAAAGCGGTTGATAGAATCGTTTGGTTTAAGATCGTACAAAAAGCCCCGATCAAAAGAACCAGGACCATTAGACCACGATTATAAGCCTTGCCAGTGATATCAACTGCTTGTTCGTCGTGATTCACAAGTAAAGACCTCTTTTCGCAAAATAAGTAATGTGAAAAATATAATACTATTTAATATCTTTGTCAAATAATTTGACAAAGAACTCAGATTAAATGATAATATACTTCACAAATGGAGGAAAGTATATGGATGCATTAGGAAAACAGTTTCGTGAAATCTTCAAGAGTAATGATATCAAGATCGGGATGACAGAACTGGCCAAGGTAACTGGGGTATCGCCGAGCCAGATTCGTTATTGGGAACGGAAGGGCTACATCCACTCCCAACAGGATCAACAGAATAAGAACCACCACTTTAGTCTGCTGACGGCCTACCAGGTGCGGACCATCAAGTTTTACTTAGATGAGGGGTACACCCTGCAGGTGGCTGCTCAGAAGGAACGCAAGCGGCGGGTGCTGGGGAAGACCTTTCACCGTTTCCTCGAAGAGCGGATCAAGGGCATTAAGCAGGATGACGATGGGGATGGCCTGGTCATGCTCGGTCCGCTCGATGATGATCCCACGAAAGAGGTCTATGCCCGGGTTGAACAGGATGGTAAGACGACGCTGCACCTGCGTAAGATCTCTGCTGACTAGTTAACCTCACCTGATTATTGTGGTATGGTGTAATTGAGCTTTTATTTTAATTATGAAAGGAACGAGTCTCGTGAGTGAAGAAGGATTACATTATTCTGACCTGAGTGCTGAAGCTAAGGAGCACGCTTTGATGTCGTTTATCAACTACTACATCAAGCAATACCGGCGTGACAGCCTCGAAATTTTAGGTGCCAAGGTTTCTAACGGTGCCATGGGAACAATCAATGAAATACTTAATCTGAATAGTTTTATGGATCACAGCTCATTGGTTGCCGAAAGCTATCGTCTGTCCAAGAGTGCCTATGTTGAGATCATGGAACAACTCACTGACGTGCTCTACCATGAAGACGGCGAACCAGTTCTTGACTGGGACGTTGCTTGGGAAGACCAAGAAGAGCAACTGCCAAGCGAAGATTAACGTTAAAATTTCAAAGACCGCGGAGCTTTTTCGCGGTCTTTTTTACTATCTTGGTTTTGGGACTTGTGGTAAAATGAATGTAGTTTTACGTACGGATAAAATTAACCCAAAATAAGACAACTAAATAGTGATTAGCCGTCCTTGCCGACTCGCAAGCGGTTCTTTTGGTTTACTTATTTTCCGTTAGTATAGTCACGCTAATAAGCTAATAAAATAAAAAAGGAAAGAAAGGTATTATGGCAAAGTTAAAAATTAAGAATAACGAAGTTGCCTTTTACGCCATGGGGGGCCTTGGCGAAATTGGTAAGAACATGTACTGTGTCCAGTTCCAAGACGAAATCATCATCATTGACTGTGGTGTGCTCTTCCCCGAAGACGAACTTCTCGGGGTGGATTACGTCATTCAGAACTATGATTACCTGGTAGAAAACAAGGATAAGATCAAGGGAATCTTCATTACCCACGGTCACGAAGACCACATCGGTGGGTTACCGTTCTTCCTCCAGAAGGTGAACGTGCCAATCTATGCAACCCCGTTTGCAATGTCACTGATTAAGGGGAAACTGGATGAGAAACACCTCCTGCGTAGTGCCGAACTGCACGAGATTGACGAATTTGACGAAGTTCACTTCAAGAAGCTCTGGGTCAGTTTCTTCCGGACGACTCACTCCATCCCGGACACGATTGGGGTAGCTGTCCACACGCCACAGGGAACGATTGTCCAGACTGGGGACTTCAAGTTTGACCTGACCCCAGTTGGTAACCTGCCTGGTCCGAACCTTCAGCAGATGGCTAAGTTAGGTTCCGATGGGGTCCTCCTGCTGACCTCGGATAGTACTAACGCCGAACGGCCGCAGTTTACTAAGTCAGAGCGGTGGGTTGATATTCACATTCGGCGAATCTTTGAACGAATCAAGGGCCGGATCATCTTTGCATCCTTCGCTTCCAATGTCTACCGACTGCGTGAAGCCTCCGATGCGGCCATTGCTCAGGGCCGAAAGATCGCTGTCTTCGGCCGGAGTATGGAAAACGCGATTGCAGCGGGGCAAGAGCTCGGCTACTTGAATATTCCAGAGGATTCATTGATCGACCAGAACGAGATCAACAACTATCCACCGGAGAAGGTCCTGATCATGTGTACTGGGTCGCAGGGGGAACCAATGGCGGCACTGAGCCGGATCGCCAATGGTACTCACCGGCAGATTTCAATTCAGCCCGGCGATACGGTAGTCTTCTCCAGTAACCCAATTCCAGGGAACACGACTAGCGTAAACGCCCTGATCAACAAGCTGGAAGAAGACGGCGCGGCAGTTATCCACGGTTATGTTAACAACATCCACACCTCCGGACACGGTGGTCAGATCGATGAAGAGTTCATGCTGCGGCTGATGAAGCCGAAGTTCTTCGCACCGGTTCACGGTGAGTACCGGATGCAGAAGATCCACACCAAGCTGGCCCAGATGACGGGGGTTCCAAAGGAAAACAGCTTCATCCTCGAAAATGGGGATGTACTGGCCTTGACGAAGGACTCCTGCCGGCTGGCTGACCATATCGACAGCGTTTCGGATGTCTACATTGATGGTCGAGATGCCGGTGATACGGTTGGTAACCCTGAGATTCGGGAACGGCGTCTCTTGTCTGAGGAAGGGGTTGTGACCGCCATTGCCGTGGTTGACCTCAAGGATTATCAGATTGTGGCTGGCCCAGATATCGTCTCCCGGGGATTTGTCTACATGCACGAATCTCAGGAACTAATCAAGGCAGCTAACCATGAGGTCTTCTGGGCAATTCTGAATACCTTCAAGAATCACAAGGTGGTTGATCAACGGGTCTTGAATCGGACAATCGTCAGCCGGTTACAGAAGCTACTCTTTGACCGGACGGGCCGGAAGCCAGTGATCATTCCAATGATTACTATCTTGAACGGCGATAACCGGGCAGAGAATCACCATTACCGCCATTCTAACCACAAGAACGGTCAGCAGCATGAGAATAAGAAGAACCGCCAGGAGAATAACAATAATAACAACCATGGTGGTAATAATAACCATCAACACCGTTCAAACAAACATCGTCATAGTAAGAAAAGTGAGAAAACACCGGTTGCTAGCAAGTAGTCGGTAGCAAAAAGGTTTGTGAGTGCCAAATAGGTAATCCCAAACCTTTTTTAGTCTTTTCGTTAAATAAATGCCGCTTTTCTGGTATCATCAATGTAGCAATTATTATTTTGTAACTTTGTAGAGAGGAAGGAACTCCAGATGTCTGGAAGTGATTACCTAAAAATCTGGTACCGGGTACAGATCGGTGCCACCTTATTAATTCTTGCCATGATGATGATTCGAAACTATGAGTTTGGTCGGCAGCGGATTGCCGCCCTCCTCTTAGTGACGGTGGTCATTCTTGCAATTGCCCTGATTGTTGAACTCTGGGAGCAGCTCCCGCCGGTTGTCAAACGAATCAATGCTTGGCTGCAGGCCTTAACCCAGCCCTTCATCTTAATCTTGGCATGGGATGTTATTACCCGGGAAATAATCGTCCTGTTGCACCTCCCATCTCGCGGGGTGGTAACGTTGATGATTGCGTACTACTTCATCATGTTTGCCCCGTTTGCCAGTGTAATTGGTGGTCAATTGACCTTCAGCATTGAACGGTTCATTTTTGCTTTTTGGACAGTTCCCGTGGTTTTCCTGCCCCTGATGGCTCTACCAACTAACTTGGTCGATAACCACTTTCTGCGGTTGGCCTTATCAACCGGGGCAGTGGGGACGGTAGCTTACTTCATCTTGATAACAACGGTGATGCGGGCCTGGAAGCTTTCGTGGCCTGGCTTACGTCCACATTGGAGTGGTGA
>CAMFOZ010000109.1 GCA_945971245.1 uncultured Lactobacillus sp. | reverse complement strand
ACACCTAAGCCTTCGTCGGCAGCGTCAGATGTGTATAAGAGACAGCCTGCCGCTGGGCGGGGGTGGTTGGTGTGATGCTGAATGATTTTCATAAATAAACACCTCACAAATTTTTCTATCCTTATTATCGCACTGATGGTGAAATTAATCAGTTTTGGCGGGCGCTTTTCCGGGCCAGAAAGGGTATAATTTATCTGTTTGTAAAGTTTTAGATAGGAAAGATGGTGAGCAGCAATGAGCAATAATATCATGGAGTTTCGACACGTCTCCCAGCAGTTCGGTGATAACGTAGTCTTGCGCGACATTGACTTTGAAGTTGAGGCCGGTAAGTTCTATACCCTGCTGGGTCCGTCTGGCTCCGGGAAAACCACCATTCTCCGCCTGATCGCCGGCTTTGACCAGCCGACCAGCGGGGAGATTTATTTTGATGGGCACCAGATCAATGACGTCCCGGCCAACCGCCGCCAGGTCAACACGGTCTTTCAGGACTATGCCCTCTTCCCTCACATGAACGTGGCGGAGAACGTCGCCTTTGGTCTGCAGATCAAGGGTGTCAAGAAAAGTGAGATTGATCAGCGGGTGAAGGAAGCCCTCCACCTGGTCCAGCTAGATGGCTACGGCCAGCGGGAAATCACCGCCATGTCCGGTGGGCAGCGCCAGCGGGTGGCGATCGCCCGGGCCATTGTTAACCGGCCCAAACTCCTCCTCCTGGATGAGGCCCTGTCTGCCTTGGACCATAAGCTACGGGTTGAGATGCAGACGGAACTACGGCAGCTCCAGCGGCGCCTGGGGATCACCTTCATCTTCGTCACCCATGACCAGGAAGAGGCCCTGGCAATGAGCGACCAGATTATGATCATCAACGACGGGACGATCCAACAGAGCGGGACCCCCGTTGACATCTATGATGAGCCCCTGAACCACTTTGTCGCCGACTTCATCGGGGAGAGCAACATCGTTCCCGGCGTGATGAAGGCCGACTACCTGGTCACGATTGATGGTCAGGACTTCGAGTGTGTCGATGCCGGGATGCGGCCGAACGAACGGGTGGAGGTCGTGATCCGGCCTGAGGACCTGGACATCACCACGGTTGACCAGGGAAAACTGACCGTCACGGTTGATACGCAACTCTTCCGGGGCGTTGACTACCAGATCACCGCTCACGACCAGCGCGACCACGAGTGGCGAATCAACTCCATCCACAAGACCACGGTGGGGGCCAAGGTCGGCCTAGCCTTTGACCCCGAGGACATTCACGTGATGCGTTACAACGAGAGTGAGGAGGACTTCGATGCCCGCCTGGATAGCTACGAGGAGGATGACTGATGCGGCAGAAAGTACTCTTCACTATCCCCTACGCGCTCTGGATTCTGCTCTTCGTCATTGCCCCGCTCGTGCTGATTTTCTACCAGTCCTTCTTCAACATTGATGGTCAGGCCACCCTGGGGAACTACGCGACCTACCTGACCTCACGGGTATATTTGAAGATGACCCTCAACTCGGTTTGGTATGCCTTTCTAATTACCCTGGTAACGCTGGTGATCAGCTACCCGACGGCTTACGTGCTGAATCGTCTGCCAAACAAACAGTTCTGGCTGCTCTTGGTGATCCTACCGACCTGGATCAACCTCCTGCTGAAGACCTACGCCTTCATTGGCCTCTTCAGTCAGACGGGAACGATCAACCAGTTTCTGCGTTTTGTCGGGTTAGGTAGCCACCAGCTCCTGTTCACCGATGCCAGCTTCATGTTTGTGGCGGCTTACATCGAAATTCCCTTCATGGTCCTGCCAATCTTCAATTCGCTGGCCGAGATCAATCCATCATTGATCAACGCTAGCAAGGACCTCGGGGCGAGCCAGTGGCAGGCCTTCACCAAGGTGGTTTGGCCACTGTCACTGCCGGGAGTCAAAGCCGGTATTCAGGCCGTCTTCATCCCGTCACTCTCCCTCTTCATGATTACCCGCTTGATCGGGGGTAACCGTGTCATCACCCTGGGGACGGCGATCGAGGAACACTTCCTGACCACCCAGAACTGGGGGATGGGTTCGACGATCGGAGTCATCCTGATTCTGGCGATGTTCATTGTCATGTTTGTTACCGGTGAAGGCCGGCAGAAAGGGGGTCACCGCGGATGAAAAAGCATCATTTCACTTGGGGCGGCCTGTACCTGGCCCTGGTCTTCGTAATCCTGTATGCCCCGATCCTCTATCTGATGATCTTTTCCTTCAGTGCTGGTAAAACGATGGAGAAGTACCACGGCTTCTCCTTTCAGCACTATGTCGACCTCTTTGCCGATGGTCGGATGATCACGATCGTTATCAATACCCTGATCGTGGCCTTACTGGCGTCACTGATTGCGACTATCATTGGTACGATGGGGGCGCTGGTGATCAAGGATAGCCGGGGCACCTGGCGTAACAGCCTCCTGTCCTTGAATAACGTCCTGATGGTTTCACCCGACGTCATCATCGGGGCCAGCTTCCTGATCTTCTTCACCGTCCTCGGCATTCGGCTGGGGTTCATGTCGGTCTTGCTCAGCCACATCGCCTTCTGCATCCCCATCGTGGTGCTGATGGTGTTGCCCAAGCTCAACGAATTGTCACCGACCCTGGTCGATGCCGCCTATGACCTGGGGGCTTCACGTTGGCAGGCCCTCTCGCGGGTTGTGCTGCCGGCCATTGCCCCCGGCATCTTCGCTGGCTACTTCATGGCCCTGACCTATTCTCTGGATGACTTTGCCGTGACCTTCTTTGTCACCGGGAATGGCTTCTCGACCCTGTCGGTGGAGATCTACTCCCGGGCACGGCAGGGGATCAACCTGGAGATCAACGCCCTGTCGACATTGATGTTTATCGTGTCGTTGCTGCTGGTGATCGGTTACTACTTCATCAGTAAGCATAGTGGCCGCCGTAACCGGATCGTGGCCGTAAAGGAGGGGGATGCCCAATGAAAAAGCTATTTGCGGCAACGGTGGGCATCCTGGTCCTCTGCCTGTTGCTGGCCTTTGGCGACTACGCCCTAAACCGCCAGACCAACCAGGGAGGTCGGCGAACAGTTACCATTTATAATTGGGGGGATTATGTTGATCCGGCCCTGATCAGTAAGTTTGAACGTCAGACCGGTTACCACGTCGACTACGAGACCTTTGATAGCAATGAATCGATGCTGACGAAGATTCGGCAGGGTGGAACCAACTACGACCTGGTGATCCCCAGCGAGTACACGGTTCAGCGGATGAAAAAGGAGCACCTGATTGCGCCCCTGGACCACCGAAAATTGCCGAACCTCCGCTATATTGATCCCCAATTCTTGAACCGGTCCTTTGATCCGGGCAATCGTTATTCGGTACCATATTTCTGGGGGACCCTGGGAATCATCTATAACGACCAGATGGTGAACAGCCGCGATGTCCAGCACTGGTCCCAACTGTGGAACCCCCGTTTGAAGAACAATGTGATGTTGATCGACAGTGCTCGCGATGTCTTTGCTATGGCCCTGATCACGCAGGGGGATTCGGTCAATACGACTAATTATCACCAACTCCGAAAAGCCCAACACCACCTCAAGCAGCTGACCCCTAACGTTAAAGCAATCATTGCCGATGAGATGAAGATGTACATGGAACAAAACGAGGCAGCGGTCGGGGTGACCTACTCGGGGGATGCTCGGGAAATGATGAGTGTCAATCACCACCTCCACTATGTCGTGCCGAGTGAGGGGAGTAACATCTGGTTTGACAACATGGTAATTCCTAAGGCCGCACGGAATAAGGCGGCGGCCTACCAGTTCATCAACTTCATGCTCGAACCGGCCAACGCGGCGCAGAACGCCCGTTACGTTGGCTACGCGACCCCTAACCAGAAGGCCAAGCAGCTATTGCCGAAGCGGGTGACCGCGGATCGGGCCTTCTACCCGCCACGGACCACCATGAAACACCTGCAGACTTACCGCGATCTGCCGCTACATGTCTTGGGTGAGTACAATGACCTGTTCCTTGAATTTAAGATGTTTGCTAAGTAATTGAATTAAAATGAGGCGCCCAGTGTTCTGGTTGAACGCGAGGCGCCTTTTAACTTGCCAATTGTTTTACAATATTTCAAAAGTGCTTGAACATATGTAAAATGGATGGTACAATCAAATCGTAAACAAAGAGGAGGAATTAATCATGGAATTTAATAAGTACATCGACCACACCTTATTGGCACCCGACGCAACTGAGGATCAGATCGACACGGTCATCAAGCAGGCCATCGACAACCACTTCCACACGGTAATGGTTAACCCATACTGGGTAGCCAAGGTTCACCAGGCGCTGGAAGGCACTGACGTTGTTACGGCATGTGTGATTGGTTTCCCACTCGGGGCTAACACGACCAAGATTAAGGTCGCTGAGGCCGAGGACGCCATTGATAACGGGGTTGACGAACTCGACATGGTAATGAACATCGGTGAGATGAAGTCCCAACACTACGACAAGGTCGAGGCCGACATCCAAGCCGTTGTTGACGCTGGTCACAAGGCGGGCAAGGTTGTTAAGGTCATCATTGAGACCTGCCTGCTGACGGACGACGAGATCACCAAGGCTTCCCAGATCGTTGCCAAGACCGGAGCGGACTTTGTTAAGACTTCCACTGGTTTCTCCACGGAAGGAGCAACGGTGCACGCCGTTGAACTGATGGCCGCCGCAACGAAGGGTACCGACACGGCAGTTAAAGCCTCTGGTGGTATTCACTCTGCTGCCGACGCCCAGGCAATGATTGATGCCGGTGCGACCCGGCTTGGGGTTAGCCACAGTATGAAGGTTATCGGTAAAGAATAAGTTAAAATAAAAAGTGGTTGGAGATGTATTTGCCAACCACTTTTTGATTATTTTAGAAGGACAAGGTGTCAGATGGATACAAAACGTCAAATCAAACAGGCGGTGACGATCAGCCGTCTCTACTATCTTGAGGGGGCGACCCAGGCGCAGATTGCTAAGCAATTGAATCTGTCGCGGCCGACCATTTCGCGGGCCCTCCAGTACGCCCGGGATAACAACATTGTAAACATCCAGGTGAATGACCCGCTGAGCAACGTTGATGACCTCAAGGCCCAGTTGCAACGTAAGTACCAGCTCGACGATGTGGTGATTGCCGACGTGGGTTCCGCGGGTAATTACCAGGAGGATCTCGACCTCTTGGGCCAGGCCGCGGCTGCCTACCTGCCGCAGATCATTCATGATAACGATACGATTGGGATCAGTTGGGGACGGACCCTGGCCGCCGTGGCGCGTCACCTCCAGCCAAGTGACCGCAAGAATGTCCAGGTGGTCTACCTGAAGGGGACGGTGGCCAACTCGACCCACAATAACTTTGTCGTTGAGGTGACCAAGCACTTCAACGCCTGCTACCACACCCAAGCGGAGATCCTACCGCTTCCCGTGATCTTCGATAATCAGGATATTAAGAAGATGGTCGTCAAGGATCGTTTCATTCACAGTATCCTGACCGCAGCCCAGCAAGCCCAGGTGGCCTTGTTTACGGTGGGGACAACTGCGCCCGATGCCACTCTCTTTGAGCTGGGCTACCTGAGTAAGGAGGAGATTACCAGACTGCAGAAAGAGTCGGTCGGTGACATTGTCTCCCAGTTTGTCGATGTAAACGGGCAAATCGTTGATCCGGCACTGACTGCCCGCACGGTGGCCCTACCGATTGAACAACTAAAGGAAAAACGACAGGCCGTGTTGATCGCCGGGGGGATGGCTAAACTCCCCGCAATCCGGGCGGCCTTGGCCGGTCGGTACGCCAACGTCCTGGTGACTGATACCAACGTAGCCCTGCATCTGATCGACAAATAGTGGACGAAATTAAAAAGGCTTCGGGGAAAATAACCGTTTTCCCGAAGCCTTTCGCTTAGTCATGACTCTTATTTAATTTACTGTGCCGGTAACCATAGGCAAAGT
>CAMFOZ010000108.1 GCA_945971245.1 uncultured Lactobacillus sp. | reverse complement strand
GTTACCAGCACCCGCTGCAGGCGCTTAGTGATGAATACTCTGACGATGCCCAGCGCTTAGTCCGGGCTGCAATTGAGCTCGGTGTGCACACTCGTCTGGAGCCGACAGAAATTGTCCTGTCCGTTGGTGACCACCATGAGACTTATCAACCAGATGGTCAATTTGATTTCAGTAAGGGGCCGCGCGAGTTTGTCCTCAATGTTTTCCCTGAGGCACAGGCTTTTCAGGAAGAACAGTAGTTTATGAATTTAAAGGGGAGGGAGCGAGACAGAAGTCGTTTACGACTTCGTCTTCGAGCCCCCGCGAGCACAAATAGGCCTCAGGCGTTCGGGCTTCCCGAATGTTTGAGGCCATTTGTGTACCGCGCTGTTGACTTTTGATATATATAACAATTAAGTCACAGTCTTTTTTGATTTCCCGGGAAATAAAGGTGAGAGAAATGAGTAAAATTGGAATTATTGGGTTAGGTCACGTCGGTCGTTTGCTGGCTCACCAGCTGGTGATGAACACAGCAGCGGACGAACTAGTCTTGATTGACCAGGATGATCAGTTAGCCTTAGCCTTGCAGACAGACCTCCAGGATGCCGAGACAGCACTGGCGAGCCATCCGAAAATTGCCATTCAGGACTATGCGGCCTTGGCCGACACCCAGATTATCGTCGTGGCGGTGGGGAAGAGTAGCCTCATCGCGGACCAACCAATGGCTGAACTGACCTTTAACCATGATGCTATCAAGCAGGTAGCCACCCAGATTAAGGCCAGCGGCTTCCAAGGAATCGTCCTGAACCTGGCTAACCCCAACGAAGCAGTGACCGCCTACCTGCAGCAGCAATTACTTTTGCCGCCCAAACAGGTTCTGGGAATTGGCACAGTCCTGGAGACCGCGCGGCTACACCGAGCAATCGCGGTAGCAGCTAAGCTATCGCCTGCCAATGTGACGGGCTTTGTCTACGGTCAACATGACGGCCAACAGGTCTTTGCCTGGTCGACTGTCCGCGTCAATGGCCAGTCGCTTGATAAGACGATCAACGGCCGCCACCTGGACCAGCAGCACCTGAAGGTCAATGCGGACCTCAGTAACTGGTATACCTTGCAGGGGCTAGGCTACAACGCGAGCGCTGCCTGCGCCTGGACTGCTCGTATTATTCGGGCAATCCTTGCTGACGAGCAGTTAGCGCTCCCGGTGGCTATTTTCCAGCCGCAGTATGAAGGTTATGTTAGCTTTCCTGCACTGATTGGTCGGCAAGGCGTGGGTAACCTGCTCCTCCTCGATTTATACCCGGTGGAACTAGCAGGAATTAAAACCGCTGCTGCCACGATTAAGCAGCAGTTAGCAGCGTTACAAAGGATGGATGAAGAGAATGATTAGAAGATTAGCAGTATACTGTGGAGCACGGGACGGTCGCGACTCCCGTTATCAAAAGGCTGCCCATGATCTCGGCTTGAACATGGCTAAGCACCAGATTGAACTGGTTTATGGTGGTGGGCAGTACGGCCTGATGGGGGCGGTTGCGCAAGGCGTCCTTGATGGCCATGGAGTTGTCCACGGGGTGATCACCAAGCAGCTGGCTGGTCGTGGAGTCACTATGAAGACCGTTACCGACCTCCATCTGGTTGATGATATGGACACCCGTAAGGAGACGATGATGAAACTGGCCGACGGGATGTTAGCTCTTCCTGGTGGTCTCGGCACCCTAGAGGAGGTCAGTCAGGCGGCGTCCTGGATGACCCTTGGTGATAACGAGAAGCCGGTGGCCTTTTATAATCTCAATGATTTCTATGCACCGTTGAAAGGATTGCTGGGTGAAATGAGTAAAGCCGGCTTTCTGGAGCAGCGCTACTTAAATAGTCTCTTCTTCAGTGCCAACTTTAAGGAGATCCTGGACTTTATGAATAGCTATCAGGCCCCGTTACGCCGGCAGTACAAGGACGAAAAATAATTTAAAATAAAAAAAGCCGTCGTTAACGGCGGGTAGGTTACTGTAGTGGTTGAATCGCATAAACCTGATCATCGGCTTCGTCTGTGAGTGAGACGGGCCGATTTTCATTAGCGCGAATGGTGATGTGGTAGCCGAACTTATCGAGGAAGACAAGCTTGTCAGCCTTGATTTGCTGAACGGTTGCCGGAATCGTTTGGTTATCAATACCAAGTTTTAATTCAGGAGAAATGGTGATTTTATGGGATCGATCGCGTTCCTTATCGTAATATTGCCAAGTGCCAGTGTAAAAAATCGGTAACGCAGTCGTGGTGTTATTTTTCTTCGCGTGACTGAACCCGAAAGTACTGCTGAGTCCAGCCATCAGTCCCGCGCCGAAAAGTAACATTCCCTTTTTCTTCATATTTCATCAGTCTCCTCAATTAATTGTGTGATAAGTCAATTTAAGCTTCAGGTTTATTATACACATATTTGTATTATAAGAAGATTTCATTTCTGTTAAAATCACGCAATAATTGGTAAAATTAAGTGTAAGCAAATTAAGTAAACGTAAAGGGAGACGAGAAAATGCTTAAACTCGGAATTATTGGAACACATATTATTACTGATCAGATGTTAGATGCCGCTAAGACAACTGGTAAGTACCAATTAACGACAGTTTATTCGCGGACGATGGCACGGGCCAAGGAATTTGGTGAACCATACGGCGCCACCGAATTCTACGACGACCTGAACAAGTTCTTTGAAGAAGGGGACTTTGACGTTGTTTACGTTGCTTCACCAAACAGCCTGCACTACCAACAAGTTCGTTTAGCAATTGAAAACGATAAGTTCATCATCGTTGAAAAGCCCGCCTTTGTTAACCCGGACGAATTCAGTGCGATCGAGTCCCTTTTGGCCGCTCACCCGAAGGCCCGGTTGGTTGAAGCAGCTCGGCACATTCACACGCCACTTTATAAGCAAGCCCTCGCTAAGGTTGATGAGATGAAGAAGAACCACTGCCAGGGTGGGACGATCACAGTAATGAAGTACTCATCCCGTTACGACAAAGTCTTAGCAGATGATAAGCCATATCCAAACATCTTTACGTTGAAGTTTGCCGGTGGGGCCCTGATGGACCTTGGGGTATACGCAGTTTACGGTGCAGTAACCCTGTTCGGTGAACCTTCCACGGTGGTTTACTACCCAACTCTGGCTAAGACGGGTGTTGATGCCAAGGGTGTTGCCATCCTGGATTACAAGGACTTCTCCGTTACTCTGAACTTCGGGAAGACGGCTAACTCCCACCTTGATTCTGAAGTTTACGGCCTTAAGGATACGTTGGTCTTCGACAGTATCTTTGACACCAAGAAGGTTACCTACTACGATGCCGACCAGAAGGCCCACCCATTGGACGCTCCGGTTGAGAAGAACTCAATGACTGATGAGATGAACGACTTTGCTGACCTCTTCAATAATCCTGATGATGAAGAAGAGATGAAGAAGTACAAGCACTGGATGGACCTGGCCCGGACAGTTAACTCCGTAATGTACTCAATGCGGCAATCAGCCAACCTTGTTTTCCCAGCTGACAATGATCAGGAATAGGATGATGTTTAATTGATCAAACAATTTCAAGAACACTTTAATGAACGTTACCAGGAACCAACGGCGATCCAATCTGCTGTAGCCGAAGCGTTAGAGAATGATAAGTCGGTTCTCGGAATTGCGCCGACTGGTTCTGGTAAGACGCTGGCCTTCACGCTTCCCCTGCTGCCAAAGGTAATGCCGGGGACGGGGACCCAGCTGTTAGTGCTGTCGCCATCTCAAGAACTGGCCTTGCAGACGGCACGGGTAATGCGCGAGTGGGCCACGTTGATTGGGGTGAAGGTTCAGTCACTGACCGGGGGCGCTAATCTTCGTCGCCAGGTGATGAAGCTGCATGAGCATCCGGATGTTGTTGTCGGAACGCCTGGCCGAGTTCTCCATATGCTGGATAACCACCACCTAAAGCTCGGTCACCTGCAAACCCTGGTGATTGACGAGGCGGATGACCTCCTGCAGGACGATACCCAGGCCGTGGTCGAAGACATTGAGCGGGCTACGCCACTCAGCACCCAGCTGGCGTTCTTCTCCGCCACCAAGGCTCCCGTCTTTAATGACCTGGATGTGATGTTCGGTCGGGACATCGTAACTTTCGATGTTCGTAACACCGACCATTCCCGGGGCCCGGTTAAGCACGGGTACCTGACCGCCCGGACTAACCAACAGAAGACCGCAACTCTGCGCCGCCTGGCCAGTGTCAAGGACTTCCGTGCCCTGGTCTTCTTCAATAGTACCCGGACCTTGAACTATGCAGCGAGCCGGTTGCGCCATGAACACATTGCTGTCGGTACCCTGGGTGGTCGTCAGCGTCAGGTCCAGCGGGAGAAGGCCATGCGGATGTTCCGCAAGCGCCAACTGAAGCTCCTGCTGACCACCGACTTAGCAGCGCGGGGATTGGATATTCCAAAGCTGCCGGGGGTTGTTAACTTTGACCTACCAAAGGCCACTAATGTCTACATTCACCGTGCTGGACGAACGGGCCGCCAGGGTGAACCAGGAGTTGTCTTGAACCTCGGTGATGACCACGATATTCGTGACCTGAAGAAACTCCTGAAGGATACTGACGCGCAGCTGGTACAGATGTACATCGGCAATGACCAGCTGACGGACCAGAAGCCGGTTGCCGGCCAAAAGGTAGTTTCACTGGGCAAGAAGGCTAGTCGCCGTCTCCAGGAAGAGCAGCATGACGATGGCAATGTTCAAAAGCGGGTCCACAAGACCTTATCCAGCTTCAGCAAGCCCCATCGTAAGCACCACAAGAAGAACCGGAAGAACAAGGGAATCCGGCTCAAGCACCGGCGTAAGAACGCTGGTAAGTAAATAAAAAGAATATTACCGCCTTTACCTTCTTTGGAGAAAATGCGATAATATTCTTTGTTTGGTCCCATAGTATAATTGGATAGTACATCCGCCTCCTAAGCGGTCGATTCCGGTTCAAGCCCGGATGGGATCATCACTGTGAACCGTGTCGAACCATTCCGACACGGTTTTTGTGTATCTTTAGTAAAGTCAAATTGTCACAACATGCAACATGAAAGGAAGATTGTCGTGCAGGGGCCATATAAAATTATGTCGTTATTTGGGACACGGGCAGAGGCGCTAAAACTGGCACCGGTGATTGATCAGATGCAATCCGCGCCGGAGACCTGGCAGTCGACCGTGGTGACGACCGCCCAGCGCCAAAACCAGGAGCAGCTCCGGCAGGCACTGGACCGCATGGCCATCACGCCCGACTTCAATCTCGACGTTGTCGGTGGGCCGGAATACGACCTGGTCGAACAGCTCAGTAAGCTTCTTCATAACCTGAATAACGTGATGCACGCCAGTCAACCGGACATGGTCCTGGTGGCGGGGGACCGGACGACCAGCCTGGCTGCTAGCCTGGTCTGCTTTTACCAGCACCTACCGCTGGGGCACGTCGAGGCGGGTCTGCGGACCTATGATAAGGAGTCCCCGTTTCCCGACGAGATCCATCGTCGCCTGACCGATGACCTGGCCGACCTCTACTTTGCGCCGACCACCCGGGCGCGAGATAACCTATTGAAGGAATTTCATCCTGCTGAGCAGATTTACGTTACGGGGAACACGTCGATTGATGCAGTGGAGGCGGCTCTCACACCGGACTTTCACAGTGACCTGCTCGACCGTCTTCCCGCCGATCACCGGCTGATCATCCTGACGATGAGTCGCCGGGAAAATGTGGGTGAGCCGATGCGGCAAGTCTTCCACACGGTCCGCGACATTGTGGAGACCAATCCGGATGTGGAGTTGATTTGCCCACTGGCATCGGACCCAGAGGTAATGAGCCTGGCTGACTCGATTCTTGGTGGTCGGGACCGGATTCACCTGATTCAACCACTGCCGCATACTGACTTCTTGAACATCGCGGCCCGGAGCACCTTGATTATCACGGATTCCGGAACTAT
>CAMFOZ010000107.1 GCA_945971245.1 uncultured Lactobacillus sp. | reverse complement strand
CCTACACATTTAGTTCGTCAAAACTTTGTTCAGTTTTCAAAGGTCTACCTTGCTAGTAAAAAAACTAGCAAAAGTATTTTATCACCGTTGTCTAAAGCTGTCAAGAACTTTTTCTCAACTGCTGAGCAACAAGCAACTTAAACAATATATCATGTTATCACCAGCTCGTCAACAACAAATTTTGCTAACTAACCCCGGTTAATTACTCAACCTCCGTGACAACGTAAACTACTATACCGTGAATCGCTCTACCCGTCAACCGCCAATTTCTCATCATCAGTCCAAAATCTGACAATTTACGAAATATTAATAGTTCATGTCAAGCAAAAGTTCCACTTTAACTAAAAAAACGACGATCTCACCATCGAATACCATGGAGAAACCGTCGTTTTATTAACTATTTATTTTTCATTTATTTTACCCGGGCCAGGAAGTAGTGCTTCTTCCCCTTCCGGACAATCACAAACTTACCGTTGAAGTGAGTACTTGGATCGATCTCAGCATCAACATCGTCAACCTTCTCACCGTTGATCCGGATGGCACCATTGGAAACATCCTGACGGGCTTGCCGCCGAGAAGGTTCAATTCTATTATCGGTTAGCCAGATAACGATGTTTTCCTTCTTATTCTCAACGTCAACTGATGGCATGTTCTTGAAGCCCTGTTCAATCTCATCCACGGACAGGTCGGCAACATCGCCGGAGAAGAGAGCCTTACTGATCCGTTCGGCTTCTTCAACTGCTTCCGAACCATGAACGAACTTCGTCACTTCTTCGGCCAGGCGGCGTTGGGCTTCCCGCTTCCAAGGTTCCTTCTCAACCTTTTCTGCCAGGTCGTCGATCTCCTCCTTGGAAAGGAAGGTGAAGTACTTCAGGTATTTCACAACGTCCCGGTCATCTTGGTTAATCCAGAATTGGTAGAACTCGTATGGGGACGTCTTCTTCGGATCCAGCCAGACAGCCCCACCAGCGGTCTTGCCAAACTTGGTACCGTCCGCCTTCAGCATCAATGGAATCGTCAGGCCGTATACCTTCGTGTCAGGACCTTCAACCTTGTGGATCAGGTCAATTCCGGCCGTGATGTTACCCCACTGGTCAGAACCACCGATTTGCAACTGGACATTGTTGTTCCGGTAAAGGTGCAGGAAGTCGACGGACTGCAGAATCTGGTAAGTGAATTCCGTAAAGGAGATCCCGGCTTCCAGACGGCTAGCGACAACTTCCTTGTTCAGCATCGTGTTGATGTTGAACAGCTTACCGTAGTCCCGCAGGAAGTCCAGCAGGCTGATCTTGGAAAGCCAGTCGTAGTTGTTAACAATCGTGAAGTTCTCGGTCCCGAAGAGCTTCTTCATCTGCGCGGTCAGAGCTTCCTCGTTATGATGAACCTGGTCCATCGTCTGCAGCTGCCGTTCGGACTTCCGCCCAGACGGGTCACCGATCGCACCAGTACCCCCACCAATGATGATAACCGGGTGGTGCCCCGCTAGCTGGAACCGTTTAAGGATCATGAACGGAATCAGGTGACCGATATGGAGACTGTCCCCGGTTGGATCGGTCCCGCAGTAAAGGGCAATCTTATTGTTATCCGTCAGTTCTTTTAACGCATCAAGGTCCGTGCCCTGGTTGATCGCACCCCGCCACTTCAATTCGTCAATAATGTTCATCTGCCATTCCTCCATTTTATTAAAAGTCCCGGATACTAAAAAAGTCCCCAACTTCTGCTGAAGTCAGGGACGATTTACCGCGTTACCACCTTGAATTGCGACCCGCTGGGGGCCACCACTCTCCGTCGATAACGAGACGATCCGTTCAGTGTGAAAGGCCCGTTCGGTGTAATTTGCCAGCCCGGATTGGTCCGCTTGCAACAACCGCGAACTCTCTTCTTGTCCACCAGACCGGCTACTATGCCCAACGCATTGCCTTTGATATTGCCGTTATTGTACTAGCTGGCTCACAACCATGTCAAGGCCAAACAAAAAAGAAGCAGTCAATGCGGCTGCTTCCTTAAAGAATTTTTATTCGTCTTTTTTAGCCTCGCGCTTGGGTTCGTCGTCCTTCTTAGCAACTGGTGATGGTTGCTTCTTGGGCTTAGCAGGCGTGTAAACTTCGTGAACATATGCTTCACCAGTCAGTTCGGCCACAGGCTTGAAAGTATCCTTGAAGGCCGTGTCGATGTCAACCGGATCCGGTTCACCTTTGCTCTTAACATAGTACAGGGTCCCCGCCGCCAGGATCACTGGCAAGTAGCAGGCGATCCCAATGATTACCAGAGCCAGACCTACGTAGGTCAGAACATAGGTAGCGGTGTAGTTCCCGTAGAAGGCCAACCCACCGAAGATCAGGACCCAGATCAGGACTGGCAGTACCTCGCAGACCACGTTGATCCACAGGTAGTTCCACTTGCGGCTATCCATGAACCGCCGGCTGGCCGTCAGTGCGTGCCGCATGGACTGGCCGAGGAACTGCGGCTGCTTTTCCCGGTACAGGAAGTAGGACTGGGAGTATTCCAGGGCCTTCCAGAGGATCACGATGTCGTTGACGATCCGGATGATCAGCGGCCAAACGGTGCTCTTGGTCATCCCGCCGACCAGGCCGCCGATGATGTCCAGTGGCAGGCTCCACAGGAAGATGAACAATCCGATGTACAGGGCAATCCGCCATACCTGGTTCTTCCGCAGGTGCTTGTAGTGCATCCAGATGGAACCGGCACTGACCGGCTGTTCAGGGTGCGCCAGCCGATCCTGGTAGGTGTACTGGATGGCCACCATGAAGAAGTTGAAGAAGAAGGACAGGGCAATTGAAATTGCGGCAGCCCCCAGGACCTCCAACAGTCCCATCAGCAGGGCAACCGGTGAGGCCATCCCATACATGATCATCATGACGCTCATCATCATTGATGACATCACGCTGGCAGCAAGGAAACTAAGGATGCAGGTCAGGGCAATAAAAATAATGGCAATCCCGCCGACTGGCCACATCGCCTTGAGATAATCAGGCTTTACCAGGGCCTTGAGCTCCTTGATGAAGCTCTTTAACGGTAAACTATGTTGCTTTTTCATCTTAACAAATCGACTCCATCTACATTTAATTTATTTTCCATCATAACACAATTGACTCGGACCACAATTCATTCCCAAAGATCTTCTCAATCTTTTCAAAATTTTAAAGATAAGAAAATTCCCGATCATCGAGAATGGTCGGGAATCTTTTACTGCTGGCTGCGGGTTGGGCAAACAGGCCAGCAGTAGTTTATATTAGCGAAAAGTCGCTATTTTAGTACTTTTCCTTGCTGAGAACGTTCAGCTTGTCATCGAAGTCGTAAACAACTGGTTGACCAGTAGCCATTTCCAAGTTCATGATGTCTTCGTCGGAAATGTTTTCGATGTACTTGCTCAAAGCACGGAGGGAGTTACCGTGGGCAGCGATGATAACGTTCTTGCCATCCAAAAGCTTTGGCGCAATTTCGTCTTGCCACAATGGGATAACCCGTTCCAGGGTAACCTTCAAGTTTTCACCACCCGGAACAGTCCGTGGGTCCAGGTTAGCGTAACGACGGTCGTGCAGAGCAGAACCTTCGTCGGTAGCCTTCAGCAATGGAGGCAGAACATCGTATGAACGACGCCAGATGTGAACTTGTTCGTCCCCGTACTTTTCAGCAGTAGCCTTCTTGTTAAGGCCTTGCAGAGCACCGTAGTGACGTTCGTTCAAACGCCAAGTCTTGGTTTCAGGAATCCAAAGTTGGTCACATTCTTCAAGAGCGTAGTGCAACGTCTTGATGGCACGCTTCAGAACAGAAGTGTAAGCGTAGTCGAACTCGATCCCGTGTTCCTTAAGGGCCTTACCAGCTTCCTTAGCTTGTTCAACACCCTTTTCGCTCAAGTCAACATCGATCCAACCAGTGAATTTGTTAGCCAGGTTCCATTCACTTTGACCGTGACGAATCAGTACTAATTTAGCCATATTGTCTTTGACCTCTTTCTTCTTAAAATACCATGCAATTGCATTTCCTTATCATTTTAATCCAATCACCGATAAATGCCAATAGGCAGCCCCGCAAAATACTGGCTTTTCGTGAAACAGCTCACGATGCTGGGCTGGCCGCCACCTGAGAAAGCTCCCGGATGGTCACCCCGCCGAGCAGCTTCAGTGAATGGTCCTCCAACCGCCAGCCGGCCGGCAGGTAGATATCGCCGCCACCCATGATATTGATGAAGCTGGCATCGATCATCACCTGACCACCCCCGGGGCCGAGGTAAATCTTGGTGCCGCCCAGCAAGTTCACGCTGCTGATCTGCTGGCTGGTAGCGGTCAGTTCGCGCCGGGAATCGCTGAGGATGCTCACGTTGGCGTGCTTGCCCAGGGCAATGTAGGCAATGGCAACCATCACCAGCAGCGAGGCGGCCGTGTCAAGGACGCGTGACCAGCCGGCGGCCAGCAGGTTGCTTTCGGCCAGGATATGCATGATTACAACGGCTAGTACTGTCAGGCCAATCAGGCGGTTATTATTTTTTCTCATCGTCATCTCCTCATTTCTTTATTTAGTAAGTCCATTGTAGCAAGAAAGACTCCCAGCCAATAGCAGTTGGGAGTCTTCTTATAATTAATTTAATCCGGCCTTGGCACCGATGTCGTGACGGTAGAAACAATCCGGCTCATCCAGATTCGCCAGGTAGTTGTAAACCCGGTCATGCGCCGCCTGCAGGTTATCCGCCTGCGCGAGCACCATCAGCAGACGACCGCCGTTGCCCCGGAGGTTATCTAAGCTGCCAGTGACGTTGGCGTAGTCCAGGTCAATTCCCGCCGCTTGAGGCAAACGACCGAGGGACTGCCCGTGCAGCGGATTGGTCGGGTAGCCCTTGGAAGCCAGCACGACGCCCAGGCAGGCAGCCGGATTAACCGCCACTGCCGGCAGCGGTTGGTCATGCAGTGCGGCATCCACCAGCTCAAAGAGGTCGGTCTTCAGCCGCGGCAGGATCACCTGAGTCTCGGGGTCTCCCAGGCGAACGTTGTACTCGATCACCTTAGGGCCAGCCGGGGTCATAATCAGGCCGATATAGAGGATGCCATGGTAGTGATAATTTCCCGCTACTAAGCCATGAACAGTCGGTTCCACCACCTGGTCGATCATCGCCTGGCGGTCGGCTGCACTCAGCTGGGGCAGCGGACTATAGGCGCCCATGCCCCCGGTGTTAGGGCCGCGGTCACCGTCAAAGGCCCGTTTATGGTCCTGGGCCATCGGCAGGATCCGGTACTGGTCATCGCTCAAGAGGACAAACATAGAGTATTCGGGACCCGTCAGGCATTCTTCTAACACCAGCCGGGCCTGCCCACGATCGAACATCTCCTTGATTGTCTGGACAGCAGTTTCCTTGTCTGGGGCGATCACGACCCCCTTGCCCCCAGCCAGGCCGTTTTCCTTAATCACCACCGGAAAGCCGAACTGGTCGACGTTGGCAATGGCACTGGCCTGGTCACGGTAGGAGGCATGGCGGGCGGTTGGTACCCCGTAGTTATTCATGAAATTGAGGGCATAGTCCTTGGAGCCCTCCAGCTGGGCCGCCCGGGCAGTCGGACCAAACGCCAGCAGGCCCGCCGCCCGGAAGTCATCGACGATCCCGTCGACCAGGCAGTCCTCGGGGCCCACAAAAGTCCAGGTTACCTGGTGCTCCTTGGCAAAGCGGATCAGGCCGGCAAAGTCAGTTTCGGCAATGCCCACCGGCTGGACGCCGACTGCCGGCATCCCCACGTTGCCGGGCGCGCAGTAGACCTGTTTAACCCGGGGACTCTCCTGGAGTTTACGGGCGATGGCAAATTCACGACCACCCTCGCCAACAACTAGTACGTTTACTTCTTCTACCATTTATGACACCCCAGCCTATTCTAGTGACGGAAGTGACGAATACCGGTCGTCACCATCGCAATTCCATACTTGTTTGCCATGTCGATTGACTCCTGGTCCCGAATGGAGCCGCCTGGTTGAACGACGGCCTTGATCCCGTGCTTACCGGCATATTCAACACAGTCACCAA
>CAMFOZ010000106.1 GCA_945971245.1 uncultured Lactobacillus sp. | reverse complement strand
TTTGCTTAATCTGCGCCAATAGATTTGTTCAAGTTATTTCTTGCAATCTGCCAAATAAAAAAATCACCCCAGGTCCGGCGCCTAAAGAGTGATCTTTATCATATAAATTAGTTGTTAGTGTTAACAACTTGCTTGCCGTTGTAGTAGCCGCAGTTAGGGCATACCATGTGGGACATACGAAGTTCACCACAGTTTGGGCAAGGAGTTAAACCAGGGACATTCAACTTGATGTGACCCCGACGCATACGCTTCTTAGTCTTTGAAGTCTTCCGTGCTGGAACAGCCATGTTTGACACCTCCTAGGATTAATATTATCCACAAATGGTTTTTAACCGTCCGCTACTTTTTATCATCCTGATCAGGAAATAATTTTTGGAGTTTCGCGAAACGTGGATCAACTTTTTTATCTTTCTGCTTGCTGGCGGCATACTCATCTTCAGAGATGACGTTCCAACCCTTACCATTCGGCATGGGCTTACCGGCCTTCTCATCAGCAGAAAGCACTCGTAACGGTACCTGCTCGACGATATTCTCGGCTAACGCGGTATCAAAGTCAATCGTCTCACCCCGCTTCAATAAGAAGACAACCTCGTCATCCTCATACCGGGAGAAGTGGGAACGATCATCAATATACGTCTCCGTAAAGTCAAAGTCAAGTGGTAACTGAACGGGCGTCAATGAACGACTGGATGGTACCGTCAGCGTCGTCGTAACGTGCGCGCTGATGGTGACATCCCCGTCGTCATAGGATACATACCCGTCAACCTTAACCGGAGCAACGGCTAAGATGATGTCCGGGAATAGTTTAGTCAATGATGCGTTCAGATCAAAAGTACTTTGAATATGAAGTGGTTCATCTTGATAACGATGTAACTCAGCTAACGACCATTTCATCGTACTAACCTCCTAATGCAACGTATGCAATTATACTAGGCCCACATATACTTGTCAATGTTTTTTCCTTGACAGCTTAATGAGCCATTAACGAATCATAATCGGCGGATGCTTCAGATCCTGCTCGACCGTGGTGAAGTTCTGGTAGAGCTTGCCAGCACGGTAGTCGAGGCTATAAAAGTCGTCTCGCATCCCCTGGCTAACCTTGGTGAAGAGTGGGATTGGGACCTGCTTCTTAACCTGGTGCAGGTACTCCTGACCCCGGGGGGTAAAGCCGAGGATATGAATATAGGGATGGTCAGCCCGCGCGGCTACCTCATCCTCCGTCAACTGGAGAGTCGTGTACAGACACATCCGTAACAGGTGTGCATAGGTATAGCGCTTTGTCTTCACACCATGAATGAATTCATCAAAGTCCAGCGACCGCTGCGCAACCTCCTTCATCCGGTGCTCGAGCCCCTCTGCCATCTGGTAGGTCTGGGCTAGATAATCGAGCGGGACTTGAATCAACTGGTTACGCAGAATTGGGTACAGACTAGCCCAGTCAGGAACCGCCGTCACCCTCGCTAATGCCTCGGCCATCACCGGTGGGACCGTCGCGGTAAAGTCATCCCCGGTCGTGACCGCTTGGCGAATCGCACTAGCACTAGCGATTTGCCCGTGAATCTGCTGGTCATGATAACCACTTCCCCGGCGTTGAACCGCCGTCAGCTGGATCGGATAGTCATTTGCTAAGACCGCCTTAGTATAGGCAAAGGCCAGAATATCATTGGGATCGCGCAGCTCAATCCCCGTCTGGGCACGCAGTTGTTGGTTGAACTGAGTGGCATAGGTAGCATTATACTGGTCAAACTCTGCCTGGTTAAAGTGCCGCTCAGCCGCTACCAGGGCTGCGAAGTCCCATTCAGGGTGTTCGGCCCCGAAGGCTACCTGGTGCACCTGAAGGGCGTTCAGGATTGCTAAGGCCCCCGCTGCAAACCGGTGGGCCGGTTGGGCCGCGTAGAAGACTGGCAACTCGACTACCAGGTCAACCCCATTTTCTAGGGCTGCCTGGGCCCGGGTCCACTTATCCACGATCGTCGGCTCGCCGCGCTGGGTGAAATTGCCACTCATCACCGCGACCGCCACGTCAGCGCTGGTTTGCTCCTTAGCCTGACGAAGAAAGTAGCGATGACCGTTATGAAACGGATTGTATTCAACCACCATTCCAACTGCCTGCATTGATTAGTCACCTACTTTCGACAACTGAAAAACCAGCGAGTCGTCTGCTCATCAGGAGTCGCCGTACCAAAGGCGGCCCGGACCACCACGTCAGAAAAGCCACTACGCTGCAACGCGGCCGTAATGGTTGCCAATGGGTAGCTCCGTTCGAAGTGAGTCTCACCAATTCGCTCGTACTGACCATCTGCCAGACGGTTGAAGAAGGCCAGGTCATGGATCACCCCATGCTCAACATCGTCATCCTGGTAGCTGCGCCAGAGGAAAGCTTGTTGATGGTCGTCATCCTCATAGTTGTACATGTAACCTGGATAGACAACATCCGTCTGGTAGGGGGTAATCATGTCAAAAAGAAAGCGGCCACCGGCTTGGAGGTGAGCAAACACCTGCCGGAAGGTCGTTTCAACATCATCAATGTCCCCCAGATAACACAAGGAGTCCGCAAAACAGGTCACCAGGTCATACTGAGGCAGGGCGGTAAGGTCACGCATATCGGCCTCCACCAGGGTCAGGGGGACGTTAGCGGCGGCAGCGTGCTGACTGGCCAGGCTCAGCATATCGGCTGAGAAGTCCGCTACCGTCACTGTCCGGCCCTCTTTAGCGAGCAAGACTGCTAAGCGCCCGGCTCCACCCGCCAGATCCAGTACCTGCTGGGCATCTTTACCCCCATTGGTCATAGTATAGTTCGCCCACTTTTGGTACAGCTCATCGTCAAAGAGCTGGTCGTAGAGTTGGGCAAAGGTGTGATAAATCATTAGTCGTTAACCCATTCGTCAACGTTGACCAACGGTGCATCGGACCACAGCTTCTCCAGATTGTAGAAGCTCCGGGTCTCTTCCCGGAAGACGTGAACAACCACGTCACCGAGGTCAATCAGCACCCACTTGGCATGGTTCTTCCCTTCAACGCTACCGATGTTAACTTGGTTCTCGTGGGCCTTTTCAATAATGGCGTTGGCAATCGCTTGAACCTGCCGGTCGGATCCACCGGTCATGATAACAAAGTAGTCCGCCATCGGGCTGATCTCATCAACCTTCAGTGCAACAATGTCTTCGGCCCGCCGACCATCAGCGGCCTTAACAACCATCTCTAATAATTGTTTGCTTTCCATCTAGTTAATCTTCCCTTCGTAAGCCGGTACCCAGGCATTATAGGTTTCAATTGTCTTCGGGTACACTGGTTTGTTGTTTTCAATCAAATAATTGAGGGTGTGCTTGGTCTGGTAGGCAACTCCAGCGCCAAGATCTTGCGCCGTGATCTTGCGGGCCTGTTCAACTCCATCAAAGTCACGCGCTGGTTCGATATAGTCGGCCATGTAGATGACTTGCTCCAGCTTCGTCATCTTGGCCGCCCCCGTCGTGTGGTGACGAACCGCATTCAGGATATCTTCATCCCAGATGCCCAGTTCGTCCTTAATTAGCTCCGCACCCACGATACCATGCCAGATCGCATTGCCGTAGTTCAATAGGTCCGGATCAAGCCCCTTCTGGTGAATCTCATCAATGAAGTCCTGATCAGGCCGTTGCTTCGCATAATCGTGACAGAGTCCCGCAATGCTAGCCTTCTCAACATCGACCCCATTCTGCTTAGCTAACTCCATGGCCGTCTGTTCAACCCGCAGGACGTGGTGAAAACGTTTGGGCTTCAAGGCGGCACGGAGACGGTCAACCAGCTGGTCATGGGTCAGTGGAATGTAGTGGTGCGTATACTCAATTGTTTCTTCATTCATGATACAAGTGATGCTCCTTTATAAATGCGGCTACGGCGTCAGGAACCATGTACCTGATTGGCAGGCCTTGAGCAACCCGGCGTCGGATATCCGTCGAACTAAAGCTAACCAGTGGGACATCGACCCAGATGACCGGGTAAGCCGACTCATTTTTAGCCCCCGGTCGCCGGACACCGACAAAGTGAAAACGCGGTAGGCGAACCAGTTCATCAATCCGGTGCCACTTAGGAAGGTAGTCTACCATGTCACCACCGATGATAAAGTAGTAGTCCGTCGTCGGATGCTGCTCAATCATCTTCTTCATCGTGTCATAGGTGTAACTAACCCCGCCCCGCTGCAATTCACTATCTTCAATGGCAAAGAGGGGGTTATCCTTGATAGCCAACTTGATCATTGCCAACCGTAAATCAGCTGCGATCGCCGTCTTCTTATCGACATGCGGTGGCGTGGCGTCCGGCATGAACCGGACCTGGTCGAGCGACAGAGATTGGCCGACCTGATCGGCCACCAGGAGATGCGCATTGTGAATTGGGTTAAAGGTACCACCATAGATTCCAACCCGGTGCCGGCGTCCTGCCGAAACTGTCTCCGGTTGCACCCGCGGCTGCGGATTAGCAAATACTCGACAACGCTGCATAATTACACTTCCTTAAATCCGGGCAACCCGGTCTGACAAGTCACGCAGGTCCTTGTTAGCCGAAACCTTGAACAGGACCAGTACCCGGCCGATCGACTGAACCACTTGAATGTCGGTATTCTGCTCAATGAAATCCTTCAATTCTGCCGTAGTGACGTCAGCATTTTGGAGAATGTTAACCTTGATCAGCTCCCGCCGGTCCAATGCGCCATCCAGCTGGGCCAGCCATTGCTTGGTCAAGCCTTCCTTACCAACGGCAAAAATCGGTTGCAAGTGGTTAGCCTGCGCCCGTAAGAAACGTTTTTGTTTTCCTCGTAATTGCATGTTAAACCTCACTTCATTAAATCATCGCGCGCCGAATCAAAGCCGCCACGCCCTTAGGAACCCAAGCGGCAACGGTCGTTCCTGCTGGAACGGTAATCCAGCCCAGGCCCTCAAAGACAATATCGCTCTTCTCATGAACCCGGAATTCTTCCCGCTCCAGTGGTGGGAAGTCCGCCAGGTCATCTTTAGTCGGTGGTGTCAATAATTCCCCAACGTGTTTCTCGTAGAAACGATCCGCGTTGGCCAACTTAGTCCGGTGGATCGTCAGATTATTATCAAAGTAGGCCACCAGCCCCGCACGGTCACCCTTTAGGTAATCAAAGCGGGCGATTCCCCCTAAGAACAAGGTCTGTTCAGGATTCAGCTGGTAGGTCCGGGGCTTAATTTCCTTCTGCGGTGCTACCAACTTCAAGGCCTTTGGTGACAGCACATGGGCCATCTGGTGGGGATGAATGATTCCTGGGGTATCAACCAGCCGGTGACCGTCATCCAGTGGAATCTCGATCTCATCCAAAGTTGTTCCTGGGAAACGCGACGTCGTGATCAGGTCTTTGACCCCCGTCCGAAGCTTGATAATCTGGTTGATCAGGGTCGACTTACCAACATTGGTAACCCCAACCACGTAGACATCCCGGTCACCTCGGTACTTTTCAATCGTGTCCAGGAGCTCATCGATCTGGTGATTCTTCTTGGCAGAAACCAGGACCGTATCAATTGGCCGCAAGCCCGCAATGTTAGCCTGCTGACGGATCCAGTCACGAAGCTTGGACCGCCGCAGTGAGTGCGGCAGGAGGTCTTCCTTATTGCCAACCAGCAGGACGGGATTATCACCGACAAACCGGTGCAGGCCGGGAATCAGGCTACCATTGAAGTCGAAGATGTCGACTACGTAAACAATCAGGGCCTTGGCTTGCCCAATCTGACTCAGCAATTTCAGGAAGTCATCATCAGATAATGAGACCGGTGCAATTTCATTATAGTGCCGCAGGCGGAAGCAGCGCTGACAATACAGTTCGTTGTTCGCCAGCCCCTTTTCAACCGCCGACTTAGGCGTGTAGCCGGGAGCGTCCGGGTCCGTCGATTGGATGACCGCCCCACAGCCGATACACCGTAATTGTTCATCTTGTTCACTCATTTAGTCAATCCCTCCTGCCATTTCAAATTAGGGTACTTTTTCTTCAGGTCCTTTTCAATCAGGTTATCCATAAAGCGATTCGGCCAGGTAACCCATTTATCAGTGCTGATCAGCGGCTGGACAAGAA
>CAMFOZ010000105.1 GCA_945971245.1 uncultured Lactobacillus sp. | reverse complement strand
TTAGTCTAGTTCTCAAAAATCTCTTCATCCTTACCGATTGACAAAGAGCCTTTTTATATTCGTAATAATACGTGTATACAAATATTACATGTAATCAGAGTATACAAAAAATAGCCAATCAGTGTTGCCTATGACACTGGTTGGCTATTTCATGTTTGTTCGTATTATATCATATCGTTAAATTAGCAGGAAAAGCCTGATGAGGGTTAGATTAAGTGTCGCTGTTGAGCGTAACTATAGAGATCACCTTGGAGCACAAAGGGCGTCTTCTGCAGGTCACGGAAGTTGCGACAGCCGAGGAGGGTCAATAGACGCGGAATTTCCGTCTGCCACTCAGTCAACACCTCGTCCAGGGCGGTGGCACCATCGCGGATCAGGATGTTAAGGAAATAACCGGCAACCCCAACCGCTTGCGCACCAAGGACGCCAGCTTTGATAATATCAATGGGGCAGGTAATCCCACCTGATGCGATAATGGTGGCCTTGCTTCCACGAGCCTCAAGAAGAGATTCGGGAGTGGTCTGGCCCCAACTGGCCAGGTCATCGAGGTCGAACTGGTGGTTACGCCGGTCTTCAATCATGGCGAAGTTGGTACCACCCCGGCCACTGATGTTGATCAGTTTAACTCCAACGCCTTGGAGCTGTTCAATAGTGGTCCGGTTCATCCCAAAGCCGACCTCTTTGACAATAACCGGGACATCAAGCTTTTCAACCAGGTCGGCGATATTATCCAGCCAGTGAAAGTCCCGGTCACCCTCTGGCATCACCAGCTCCTGAGCCGCGTTGAGGTGGAGTTCCAAAGCATCTGCACCGAGGAGGTCGATGGCAGTCCGGGCCTTATCCAAGCTGACATCCGCACCCAGGTTGGCGATCACGCTCCCGTCCGGATTCTCTTCACGGACCACAGTAAATGAGGACTGGGTTACCGGTTCCTTAAGAGCAATGCTGAGGGAACCCGTAGCCATAGCCAGGTGGTGCTTGCTAGCGAGCTGGGCTAGGGTCCGGTTGACCTTGGCTGCCTGATTACTGCCCCCGGTCATTGCCTCCAGGTAGAATGGCCACTCTAGTTGGAGACCATCCGCCAGCTGGACGCGCTGGTCAACGTCTTTAACCCCCATCTCAGGCAGGGCATTGTGGATCAGACGAACCTGGTTGAAATAGTGGTGCTGGTGGGCACGCTGATAGGTTGCGGTGGCAAGTGAGAGGTGCTCATCCTTGCGATGGGCTTGTTGTGACTCCATTATTTTAATCCTCCTAAAAAAGGGCCGTGGCAAACTGAATTGTCATCGCCCCTTGGTATTTCATTAGATTAACGGCAGGTGTTCCTGCACGGTGTACTTGATGTCGTCGATGAGGTGGACAGACAGCGGAAGTTGCTCAATCTTTTCCTTGGTCCACGACTTGAGGACGGCCTTAAAGTCAGCGTTCCGATCAATGGCAACGATCCCACAGTCACCACCACCAGCACCAGAGGTCTTGGCAGCCCCGCCAAAGTGTTCAGCGATCTGGCAGAGACGGTTCAGCACTGGTGTCTCAATATCAACACCAGAATTAGTACCGAGTTGCTTGAGCAGGTGCCGGTTGAAGCGGATTTCCCGCTTGATGGTGTCGAGATCCTGCTGGTGAAAACCTTCTACCATCCGCTGGATGCAAGCGCGGCTATCTTCCAAAAACCGGTGGTATTCATCTTGCTGCCGGGCCTTGAAGAGGGAGATCTTGTCAACCAACTGTGAGGTTGAGGCCGGCTTACCGGTCCAGCCGATCAGTAGTTCTAGATTTTCTGGCGCCTTAAGTGGTTCAATTTTGAGGTCTGGCCAGGGGAGGTCGATCAGACTCTTCAGGTCGAGGTATTGACGTTGTTGAGCCAGCCATTGACGATCAAAGGAATGATAGGAGATCCAGCCACCATAGACTGAGGCGGCCACGTCACCTAGGGAGCCGTTACCCTGGACTTCAAAGTGGGCGATCGCTGCCAACTTGAAGATCTCATCCTTAGTCACGGGTAGGTGGTAGTAATGGCATAAGGCCTTGACGGTTGCCACCGTGACCGCAGCTGAGGAGCCGAGACCGTACTTACGACCGTTGGCACTATCGAGTTGGCTATCGATTTGCATATCATAGATCCGCAGTTCCCGTTCAAAGCTCCGGGCGTATTCTTCCGTGATCCGGATAGCTGAGAGAATGTAGGAGAACGGGTTGTCGCGTTTATCGACCACCATCCGGTCACCCATCCGTCGCCAACTGAGCTGGTCGTTGGTGTACTGCTGGCTGATGATCTGGCCAACCTCGCGCGCACTATCCTTGATCGTGCACGTGACAAATTGGTCGAGAGCCACCAGAATAGCTGGATAGCCATTTTCGACAACGGCATATTCACCAGCAATATACAACTTCCCAGGCGCTTTTTCAGTAATCAAAATTTAATTATCCCCCTATAATTAATCAGTTATTTTCGTCCCAAATTTCAATTCCCGGTCCCGCTGGTGAAACTACCAGGCGGTCCGGATCAAAGGTTTGTGCCAGACCCTTTACGATTCGTTCACGATCGCGTTGATCGTAAATAACCTTAACGTTTGGACCGGCATCCATCGTGAAGTAACAATTAATGCCCTGATCACGTAGCTGATGAATAGCTTGGATGGCAGTCAGGGTTTCATTATTGAAGTAGGTGTAGCCCGGGTCGGCAGAAAGGGTCAGGGCGTGCATCCGCAGGGCGTTTTCCTCGGCAATGTGGCCGATAGCCGGAATGTCCTTGGCCTGAATAGCAGCCTTCATGGCTTCCATATCGTTAGCTACGACTTCCTTCCAGCTATCGTAGTATGGTGAGCTGATTACGCTGGACTGCATGCCGTGACGACTAGAAATCTTCTTCCGTCCCGTATTGATCATGATGGCGAGCATCTCTAGCCCAAAGTCGAGCTTTTCCATAATTGGTTCGGCGTAGGAAGTTGCATCATCATGGCCCCGGTGCCATTCTACCAGGCCCCCGTAGATCGAACGGGTAGCTGATCCAGAGCCTCGCCGGGCCAAGCGGGAGAGCTCCCGTCGACTGAGGTTTAGCCCGGCTGCCTTACTAGCGGCCCCGGCTAGCGCAGCGAAGGCCGAGGCGGATGAAGCCAGACCAGCGGCAGTAGGAACGTGGTTATGTGAATCAACCAGTGCAAATTCCTGCCGACCACTCATCTGCCGGACAAGATCCAGAAAATTAGTGATGCGTTCAGCACCCTTACCCGTGATTGATTGGTCATTAACCATAATCTGATCAGCGGAAAGCTTGGGATCAAAAACAACCCGGGTGGTGGTGTAGAACTCATTTAGGGTCATCGAGAGACTATCCGTCTGCGGGATGATCAAGTCCTGGTCCTTCTTACCCCAGTACTTGACCAGGGCAATATTGGTATGTGCTTTAGCAGTCGCCATTATTTTTCACCTCGTGTTGTGTCTAGCGGTTGAATCCAGGTCTGGCGGGCACCATTATCTTTAAGGATTGCGGCTAACTTGCGGGCTCCTAAGGCGGTGCGGGTGATGGCAAACATGCAGCCACCACGACCGCCACCGGTCAATTTAGCGCCCAGGGCCCCGTGATGGATGGCCACGTCGATTAGGTGGTCAAGTTGTTCATCACTAACCTGTAAGGCCTGGAGATCCTGTTGGGCAGCGTTTAACGTTGTACCTAACTTAAAAACTTCACCCTTAGCCAGGAAACGCCGACTATCCTCAACCAGTTGCCCCAGGTGCGCAATGTGCTCCTGAGCAAGCTGGTGATCAGTCTTGAGCAGGTTTTGAACTGCCAGGATCGCTTCCTTGGTTGCGCCCTTAACGCCGGTGTCAGCAATGACCATCGTTGCCTGCAGATTCATTGGAATGGGCGTCCCTTCATGTCCCTTGATGTAGTAGAGGGGCGTCTTAGAACTGACGGTAGCGGCATCGAGACCAGATGGACTACGGTGTGTAATCTGTTCCTCAACATCCGCCAGTGCCAACAATTCGTGCCGGCTAAGTGGGGCGTCGTAGTAGTCGAAAAAGGCGCGGATAATGGCCACAGCGGTCGCAGCTGAGGAACCCATTCCACGCTCGGCGGGGAGTTGGCTATCAATCGTCAGACGCCAGTGATCATTGGCGCCAGCAAAGTGTTCGATCAGTGTAGCGATTAATTGGCGAACCCCTTGCATGACGGGCGGCAATTCGTGCCAGTCACCAGTATAGTAGCGGCTCTTAACCGTTTGGCCCTCGTCGGTAGGTGTTAGGGTGACCGTCAGTTTAACGTCGGGAAGAGGAAGGGCGATTGCTGGTTGCCCATACACGACACTGTGCTCCCCCATTAAGATGATTTTCGCATGGCTCGTGCCAATCCCTTGTTCTTTCACCATCGTAACCTACTTTCTTCTCAAAAATTCCATTCTTCATCATAACTTAAAATCGGTTATTAGAAAAGGGGCGACCCCTACTTGTTACTAAATCTAAATATTTAGCAGGTATTCACTAACCATAGCTGTCGAAAAAGACAAACGATTGGCAGATGGTGTATTATATAGTGTATAAATATTGAAGAGATTCGGTGATAATGTGAATAAGCAAAAACAAACGCGCCGTAGAAAACGTAACAAGCAGGCGCCCATTTACGCCGTGGTGGACCTGGAAACGACCGGGACAAATGTTAACCACGGTGATCGGATCATTCAGATTGGCTGTGTGTTGGTCCAGGATGGTCAGATCATTAATCACTTTGAGACCAAAGTTAACCCACGAGAAAAGATCCCGCACACAATTGTTCAGCTGACCGGGATTCATAATCAAGATGTACGCAAGGCCCCGCTCTTTGAGGACGTTGCGGGAACGATCTATAGTTTATTATCGGGGACAATCTTCGTGGCCCATAACGTTAACTTTGACTTTCCGTTCTTGAATGCAGAGTTAGAACGGGCTGGCTATCCGCAGCTAGCTATTCCGGCAATCGATACCGTAACGATGAGCCAGATCTTATTACCAACCGCCCAGAGCTTCCGCCTGCGGGACCTGACCGGCTCGCTAAAGATTGAACACGACCATCCGCACAGTGCGGTTTCCGATGCCGAGGCGACCGCCCAGCTACTGATTGACCTCCTTGACCGGGTGCACCGTCTCCCGACCTTGACCCTGGAGAAAATTGTGGAGCTGAAGTTAGCCCTGCCACAACGAACGGCGGCGGTCTTTGAAAAGGAATTAGAAGGCCGGGTTGATCATCCCCAGCCGCTGCCCGAGGACCTCTACGTCAGTCATGGTCTCGTTCTGCATAAGCAGCGGCCACTAACGGTTGATAAGACCACTACGACCCCACGCTACCCTTCAACCAAGCGGGGGAAGGCTAAGCTCTATGGTGACCACCTGACTGTTCGTCCAATCCAGTCAAAGATGATGAACAGTATCTACAATAACTATACCCATGACGAGCCGAAAAGCATGATTGTTGAGGCCGGGACGGGGAGTGGTAAGACCCTTGGTTACCTGTTACCACTGAGCTACGTTGCCTATCCTGATCGGCGGATTATTATCAGTACGGCGACGAACCTTCTTCAGCAGCAGATTGCCCAGCAGGCCGTCCAACAGCTCAATACGGTACTGCCGTTCAAGATGAATGCCGTCGTCGTCAAGGGGAACGACCATTACCTGGATCTGGCTAAGTTTGCCCATTCCCTGAGCGTAGTGGAGGACTCCAAACTGGTCCAACTCCTCAAGGCCCGGATCCTGGTCTGGCTGCTTTCGACTACCAGTGGTGACTTAGATGAGCTTAACTTAAATAGTCAGCAGTCACCGTACTTTACTGAGATCCGCCACCACGGGGTTAAGAGTCTTAATCCGGCAGGGGGGCTCTATAATGATGACTTCCTCGTGCGGCGGAACAAGCGGCTGAAACAGGCTAACATTGTGATTACTAATCATGCCTACCTCGTGGCCCATGCCCAGGAGTTGGGGGATGGTACCCGGCGGCCATATCTGGTCGTTGATGAGGCCCAGCACCTCAGTGAAAGCATCCTGCGGCGGTCACGGCGGAGCTTTGATTTTCCTCATCTGCGGACCGCTATCCACGTCCTCAGTGGGCTGGTCGGTAACGGGGATGAGCGTAACCTGAACGATATCTTTGCGGATCACGCCCTGGC
>CAMFOZ010000104.1 GCA_945971245.1 uncultured Lactobacillus sp. | reverse complement strand
CGTCCTTCCACCAGTCTTCGTGTTGGGTGTACCAATCAATGGTGTGTTGAAGACCGGTCTTGAAGTCCGTGTATTCCGGCTCCCAACCGAGCTCGTTCCGCAGCTTAGTAGCGTCGATGGCGTAACGGAGGTCGTGACCCGGACGATCCTTGACATGATCGTAAGCGTCCTTTGGTTGCCCCATCAATTCCAGGATCATCTCCAGAACTTCCTTGTTGTTCTTCTCACCGTTAGCTCCGATCAGGTAGGTCTCACCGATCTTTCCCTTAGTCAGGATGTCCCAAACGGCGCGGGAGTGATCATTGGTGTGGATCCAGTCCCGGACGTTCTTACCAGAACCATAGAGCTTTGGCCGAATTCCACTCAGGATGTTCGTGATCTGACGCGGGATAAACTTCTCGATGTGTTGGTAAGGACCGTAGTTGTTCGAGCAGTTGGAGATGGTGGCCCGCAGACCGAAGGAACGTACCCAGGCCCGGACCAGCAGGTCAGAGCTGGCCTTGGATGAGGAGTACGGACTGGATGGCCGGTATGGAGAGTCCGGGGTGAACTTCTCACCCTTCCCCTCACCGTGACCCGGCAGGTCTTCCCGCAATGGTAAGTCCCCGTAAACTTCATCGGTGGAGATGTGGTGGTAACGAACATCGTACTTCCGGCAGGCCTGGATCAAAGTGAAGGTCCCCTCGATGTTGGTCTTGATGAATGGGGTTGGGTCGATCAGGGAGTTGTCGTTGTGACTCTCGGCAGCGTAGTGAACCACGGCATCGGCTTGGCTGACCAACTTATCAACCAGGTTCTTGTCACAGATATCGCCGACAACCAGTTCGACCTTATCCTTTGGCAGACCAGCGATGTTGGCTGGGTTCCCAGCGTAGGTCAGCTTATCCAGAACGGTGATGTGTTCAACTTCGGGGTGGTTGTTAACGAGGAAGTGAACGAAGTTGGAACCGATGAAGCCACAGCCACCGGTAACAATGATATTCTTGAATGCTTTCTTCATAAATCGGACTCCTTAGATTTCACCGTAAACAAACGGATTGTTCTTTTCAAATTCCGTGAAGGTTGGTTGAGCGGCATCCTTCTCAGAAGTGATGGCCTTATCGAATTCGATTGGCCAGTCAATGTTCAATTCAGGAGTCTTGAAGGAGAACCCACCATCAGCTTCAGCGTCGTAGTAGTTGTCCACCTTGTAGAGGAAGTTAACATTGTCGGTCAGGGTCAGGAAACCATGGGCAAAACCACGTGGTACCAGGAGTTGACGGTGGTTACTTGCGGAGAGAATGTAGCCTTCCCATTGCTTGTACGTTGGGGAACCCTTCCGCACATCCACGATGACATCCAGTACGGCCCCGGTAACGACCCGGATCAGCTTCGTCTGAGCAGCCTTACCACGTTGGAAGTGCAGGCCCCGCAGTACACCGGCCCGGCTAGACAATGATTGGTTGTCTTGGACAAAGTTGAAGTCGATTCCGGCTTCCTTGAAGTCCCGGTCAGAGTAAGTTTCCTCGAAGAAGCCCCGGTTATCACCGAAGACCTTTGGAGTAATGATCTTAACATCCTGTAACTTAGTCGTTTGTACCTTTAATTGTCCCATTCTTTTCCTCCTAATCTTGCTCAGCTAACCGCAATAAGTATTGACCGTAGTCGTTCTTCTTGAGCGGCTGGGCCAATTCGACCAGCTTATCCTTATCAATGTAACCCATCCGGTAGGCAATCTCTTCCAGCGCTGCCACCTTCAGATTCTGCCGCCGCTCGATCGTGGCGATGAAGTTGGCCGCTTCCAGCATGGAGTCGTGGGTCCCAGTATCCAACCAGGCATAGCCACGACCCATCAGCTTAACGTCCAGCTTGCCCCGCCGGAGATATTCCTTGTTCACATCGGTAATCTCCAGTTCACCACGGGCGGATGGCTTGATGTGCTTGGCAATGTCAACCACATCATTGTCGTAGAAGTAGAGACCGGTGACCGCATAATTGCTCTTCGGGTGAGCTGGCTTCTCTTCAATTGACAGGGCGTGCATCTGATCATCGAAATCAACGACTCCGAACCGTTCTGGATCGTTGACGTGGTAACCAAAGACCGTCGCTCCGTCAGTCTTCTTGGCAGCATCTTGAACCAGTTGGGACAGGCCCGCACCGTAATAGATGTTGTCACCCAGGATCAGGGCTACCGAGTCATCCCCGATAAAGTCCTCCCCCAGGATGAAGGCTTCCGCCAGGCCATTCGGGTGTTCCTGAACCTTGTAAGAGAAGTTCAGCCCTAGGTCAGAGCCATCCCCCAATAGTTCCTTGAACAAGGGCATGTACTCTGGTGTTGAGATCACCAAGATGTCCCGGATCCCGGCCAACATTAAGGTTGACAATGGATAGTAAACCATCGGCTTGTCGTAGACCGGAATCAACTGCTTTGAAATTCCCCGGGTGATCGGGTACAGACGGGTACCCGATCCACCAGCTAAAATAATTCCCTTCATAAGGGGACCTCCTTTTGCATTCAAAAGTCCATCCATTATTCTATCACAGATATAGAATGTGTACTTAAACCAGCATGATTTTAATCAATTTTGCGTTGCCCGGGCCAAATCTTCAATCAGTCTAATCCCCGCCTGCATACCAGGATTACTATCGGTATAAACCGCGATTGTGTAGCTACCGTTAGGAATGTAGCCGATGCTAGCAACGTTCCAAAGTGAACTGTTCCCCGTAGTATTCCAACCATTCTTCACAAAGAACTGGCTACTGCCGGCGGAAATCCCCCAGTTTTGACCAGCCGATACGGAACCCATCAGGCTCTTGATGTAGTTTTGTGACCGCTGATTAAGGTAGAAGGAATTATTGGTCATGAAAATCTCATGAAGGAGCCGCAACTGATCCGTCGCCGTCGTCTCCGTGTAACCCCAATGCTGGTCAACAGACGTCGAATTCATCCCCAGGGCCTGGAACAGGGGTCGACAACCACGCACCCCACCGGGATAACGATCAAGAATCGTCGTTGTCGCGTCATTATCACTGTAGCGAATCATCCGTTGAGCAAGGTCCTGCTGGGTCGCGTCGAGGTTGCCACCCGTCACATGCAACAGTTGCGCCAGGACCGCTACCTTCGTCGTGCTAGCCGTTATGAAGCGGTGACCAGGCACGTTGGTATAGGAACGCACCTCCCCAGATGGTAACTGGATAGCGATCGAAACGGGCCAGCCGTAACGAGCAATGATGCTACTCCATGTATTTTCAATATTAATAAAGGTGGCTAGAGAATAATAATCAATCGCACTGCCGTTACCAGCTGGATCGTTGGTGTAACGGTGAATCAGCCGGATCATCTTCCCCTGCGCTTGACCAGGAATATTCAGGCTGACATTAAAACCGGAGCGGTTACTATTGCTGATCCATGGGTAAACCCGCGCAACATCGGTCCGGGACAGACTACCATCCGTAATCCGCTGCCGGGTAAACTCATGACCATTTTTATCTACCATAATCAGGTACTGGTACGGCCGATCAGTGATCGTCGAAGCGGCATGCCAACCACTAACCTGCATCGTACCACCATTAACACGGATGGAATCAAAGCTCCCGGCATTCGTCGTGTAAACATCACTATATTGATCATAGTAGTTATAATTACCGGCCGGATCACCACTAAAACGCAGGATCAGCTGAAGATTCCCCTCAGCTAGTGGTGCATTAAGATCCAAATCAGCACTAAAACCACTGGTCAGGCTCTTGTAGATCCGTGGATAAACGCGGGCAACATCCGGACGTGCAAAAAGATTCAGCTTTGCCCGACTAACCTCGTGGCCATTATTAAGCAGGATCACATAGGCATTCTGGCGGTTGATAGCATTGTCACTCACCATCCAGCCAGCAACATGGTAACCACGCTGGCTGGCGGTGAAGGAATCAACGTAGGAATGGGACTCGTTAAGGGTCGTCCCCATTAACCAGGCGTCGGTATACTTACTGCCCTGGGTATCACCGTTCCCTTGATCCGTGGTTGAATACCGACTCACCAGTGAATAGGTGTGGCCAGGCGTTAAGGAAACATTATTAAACGTATAGGCAAAGCCAGATTGCCCTGCCGAACTGATATTGTGAAAGGCTTGGGCCACGTCGGGACGAGCGGTGTTCTGTACCCGAACCGCGGCTAACTGCCGGTTACTGGTGTTGTCAAACAGAATCAGGAAGTGGTTAGGCTCAACAGCAGTATAGTTAGTCGCATGCCAGCCACTAACCACTATATTCCCATTGCTGAGGTTAAAGTTATCCAAGTAGGCATGGTTGCTCTTGTCGACCGGACTGAAGTTACGAGCGTTAAACCAGTAGTCAACGTGCTGCCCCTCTCCATTCTGGGCATCACTGTAACGCGAAATGATACGTAAATCATGGTTGATATCGACATTGGCTAATGAAAAACTGGCCGTAAAGCCGGACTTGCCGGCATTGATTACCTGCGGATAGACCTTAGCAACATCGGGCCGATCATTACCAACTCGCTGCCGGCTGAGTTCCCGATTAGCGGTCTGGTCAAACAGGATAACGAAATGGTTGGGCTTCCCTAAGGCCTGGTTGGTGGCGTTCCAACCGGCTACGCTGATCCGGTTGTTATTGATGGCAAAGTTATCCAGACAACCGTAGTTATTCTTATCTAGTTGCACCGGCTGTGCAGACCAGTAATCGACATGCTGTCCCTCGCCATTTTTGGCATCATTAGTGTACCGCGAGACTACCCTGATTTGGTCGTTAACATCATTAACATTGTTCCACCTCAAGTTGGTCATGGTTGCTTGATATCCCGAATGTTCCGCATTGGTAACCTGGGGATAAAGTTTAGCGATATCCGGGCGGCCCTGACTCTGTTCAACCCTAGTCCGTCCCAGTTCTTTCCCATTGGTCTGGTCAACGGCAATAACGTAGCGGTATGGCTTATTTGCGGCCTGATTAGTCGCCTGCCAGCCCTGAACCTGCAGGTTATTTTGGTTAACCTTAGCACTGTCAACCCAGCCGTAGTTACCATTATCAACTGGCTGGGGATCAACCTGCGTAGTTGCTGGCTGCTGTGGCGCCCCCGTCGTCGTTTGGTCAGCATGGGCAACCCCACCGACCAACATTCCAGCGGCCAACGCGATTGTTGCCACACTGGCAATGCACCATCGCTTACCCGCTTTATAGAGTTTAAAATGCTTCCTAATTTCTCCCAATTTCAGCATCCTCCCTATTATATTCTATTATCTATTTCATCTTACAATACCGGTTACAGCTTTACTAGATATTCTTTGTACACTACAACCACATTAATAATTAAAAATTGGTTATACCATAATAGCAAATAATAAAATAGCCACTATGAACGTAAATTAACGATCATAGCGACTATCATACCAATATTAAATTAAGGAATTTTGCAAAAAGGGTATTACAATATTCTAATAATCTCTTTAAGCATTGAAGTCCTTGATCCATTTGTTAATACCGAGACTTGCCAAAGTAAACATGTAAGGTAGGAATTGAATTAGGTATCTTGATCTTCCACCTTCAAATAATAATAAGAATGCTAAGCCACCTAAAATAGTTAGCTTTAATATCAAATAGTTATCCTTAAATCTTACGACTGCATAAGCCATAGCTATCAAAGTAATACTCCAAATTATCTGATTAATAATCTTATAGCCATTCCAATTAATATCCACAGATGAGGTATTCTTTCGTAGATATATTTTCCGAGTAATACTTTGAAGCTTAGTTTTTTCGCCAAAAGGCATTAAATAACCTGAATCAGCATCCATACCCCATCCAAAGCCAGCATCACTTGTATTATTAACTTGTTTTAAAACTAGAAACTTAGTATAGCCCGCAACTCCAAATTTATTTAATCGTTGCTTAATAAGTCGATTATTGTATTTCTTCCTTTCTTGAGGATTCTTTAATCTCTTATTTACTAATACATCATTATTATTAAAGCCACCTGAACCTGTCATTCCCATTGCAATAAAATGATTAGCAGGCATTGCTTTAGAAGAATTGATTCTCGTAATAGAATTATGAGATTGATATAAACTAAATGGAACATAAATAATAAGAAATGCCACTATAAATATTAGAATTGCTTTTACAGCCTTAGTTACTTTACCTATACTAAAAGCCCTTTCCATAACCAACGCTATATCAAAAATTACTAAACTTGGCTTTATCAAAAACGCTATTCCCGATAATAATCCTAATATAATTA
>CAMFOZ010000103.1 GCA_945971245.1 uncultured Lactobacillus sp. | reverse complement strand
TGATGCGGGCCTGGAAGCTTTCGTGGCCTGGCTTACGTCCACATTGGAGTGGTGATTTCAACTGGTGGATCCTATTGGGGCTGGTTGTAATTGATCTTGTGTTCACTGGACTCAACATCGGTCAGTGGCCAAACTTGCATTTAACCAATTGGCACCTGACAATGTCAGCCTTCGAGGCGGGAGTGATGGAGGAAACCCTCTTCCGCTTTGCGGTTCTGGGGATCTTGTTCTATGCTTGGCGCAATGTTAAACAGCGCCTCCCACTGGCAATCGTCACTAGTGCGTTCCTGTTTGGCTTGGCCCACCTATCTAATGCCATGCTTCAACACTGGGACATGACGGTTCTACAAGCGATCAGTGCCTTTGCCCTTGGCCTGTTCTTCGCAGTGGTTTATGTCTACACGGGCCAACTGTGGCTAGCAATGGTGATGCACGGCTTGCTCGATTGGACGAGCTTCATTGTGACGGGATCCGACCTGATGAAGGGGACGACCAACTGGGCGGACTGGGTCAGTGTAATCATTGAACTGGCTGTCTTTGCTGGAATCACTGCTTGGATGATGTTTGGTCAGCGGCGCAAGGTCATGGAACGACACGTTGCCCGCCTTACTGGAGAAGACCAACACTTCGGCTTCATGGTGCAATATTAGTTGAAAAGATAAAAAGAGGCTCCTGATATTCAGTCAATCCGAACGTCAGGAGCCTCTTTTGAATTTTCTAACTAAGCGAGGTGACGGTGCAGGTAGTCTGCCAGCAGTGACAGCGAGTAGCAGACGATGAAGTAGAGAACCGCCAGGGCAACAAACATCGGAATGATGTAGTTGGTGTTCTGGCCGTAAATAATCTGGGCGTGGTACATCAGTTCTGGCAGGACGATGATGGTAGCCAGGGAGGTATCCTTGACCAGCGAGATAAACTGACTGACCAGGGCCGGAGTCATGTTCTTGATCGCTTGCGGCAGGACAATGATCCGGAGGGCCTGCCACCGGGTCAGTCCGTTGGCCAGGGCGCCCTCGGTCTGGCCCTTATCGATCGAGTTAATTCCGGAACGAACGATTTCAGCAACCATGGCTGATTCGAAGATCGACATCGCCATGATGGCCGCGGGGATAATCTCCGGCTTGATTCCAATGTTGGGGAGCCCGAAGTAGGTGAAGAAGATGATCAACAGGAGGGGGAGGTTACGGATGATGTCGATGATAAAACCGACAATTGCAGAGACGTATTTGATCTGCTCGTAACGGACAATTCCCAGGAGAGTCCCGACAATGAAACTAATCACAATCGAGGCTACTGAGATCTCGATCGTAACCCACAACCCCTGGAGGAGGAAGCGGATGTTGATCCAAGAATAGGCATCAATAAAATTTTGCATTAGCATTCACCCCCTAAGCTAGTTTCTTTTCCAGGTGCCGCATGTAATAGCTGAGCGGCAGCGTGATGATCAGGTACATGATGCCGACGATGAAGTAGGTCGGGATTGTCTGCAGGGTATCGTTGGCGATCAGGTTTCCTTGGTACATCAGGTCAAAACCAGCAACAAAGGCCAGCACGGAGGAGTTCTTAACCAGGTTGATGAACTGGTTGCCCAGCGGCGGGATTACGACCCGAAAGGCCTGGGGAAGGATGATGTAGCGCATAGCCTGATGATAGGTCATCCCGGTGGAGAGAGCCCCTTCCAGCTGGCCACCCTCGATAGAGTTGATTCCGGCCCGAACAGTTTCCGCAATGAAGGCGGAGGTGTAGAGGGTCAGACCAATCGTCCCAGCAGTGAAGCCGTTGATTTTGGCAATATACATGGGGATGATCAGGAAGAAGGCCATCGTGATGACCAGCAAAGGAATGTTTCGGAAAACCTCAACGTAAATGCGCCCGATGACCCGTAGGACGCGGTTCTCAGAAATCTCGAGGAGCGCGAATAACGTGCCGATAATCATGCTACCAACGAGCGCAATGATACTGCAGAGAATGGTGTTTAAAAGTCCCGTCAGCAGCGGGTGCCATTGTGTTGCGATTAAATTAACCATTAGCGTTTCATCTCCTGATAATTAAAGCCTTTAACGTTACCGAACCATTTGAGGAGGAGCCGGTTATAGGTACCGTCTTCTTCAACCTTTTTAAGGGCCCAATTTAATTTGTTCCGGAAACGATCCTGATTCTTGTTGACGGCGATTCCGTACGGTTCCTTGGTAAAGTTACCCCCAACGACCTCATAGCCGGGATTTTCGGCGGCCATCCCGTACAAAATCCCGTTATCCGTGGTCAGGGCGTTACCCTGTTTGGATTTGAGGGCGGTCATTGCCTGGGCATAATCGGATAACTGTAATACCCGGGCTTTAGGAGCATACTTAGCAACGTTTTTCACTGAATTAGATCCTGAGACTCCGAGGACAACCTTACCGGGATGGTTCAGGTCGTTAATGTTTTTAATGGGGCTGTCCTTCTTGACCAGTAGCGACTGTCCAGCGTCAAAGTATGAATGGGTGAAGTCAACCTGCTTCTGCCGCTCCGGAGTGATGGTCATCGTGGCCATGATGGCGTCGATATTACCGTTCTTCAAGAGGGGGACCCGGGTTCCACTGGTGACGGGAACGAAGACGCACTTACCGTTGGGGCCGAGGATCTTCTTGGTCATGGCCTTGGCCAGGTCAATCTCAAAACCCTCTAGTCGGCCGGTCCGGATATTTTCCAGGCCGAACAGGCGGGTATCAGACTTGACGCCCCAGGTGATTTGCTTGCTTTGTTCATCTTGAGCCAGGACGTCCTGCTTGGCAACGGACTTTCCGCAGGCAGAAAGGGTCAGTAGGGTCATTGCCAACAGGGCACCGAGTCCCAGAATGTGCCATAATTTTTTCATGACCAGGCCCCCTTACATGATGTGTCCACTGATCTTACTCATGAACTCCTGGGCCCGTTTCGTACTTGGCTGGTCGCCAAAGAACTTGGCGGTAGTATCATCTTCGAGAATTTGACCATCCGCCATGAAGATGACCCGGTCAGCGACGGCTTGGGCAAAGCTCATTTCGTGAGTGACCACCAGCATGGTCATGTTGGAGTTTTCCGCAATATCCTTCATAACATCGAGCACATCATCGATCATCTCGGGATCCAGGGCACTAGTTGGTTCGTCGAAGAGTAGACACTTGGGTTTCATCGCCAGGCTACGGGCAATGGCGATTCGCTGCTTTTGCCCCCCGGACAGCTGGGCGGGCATGTTATCGGCTTTGCTGGCCAAGTCGACCTTATCCAGAAGCTGCATTGCCAGTTCCCGGTTTTCATCCTCAGGCCGCTTAAGGACGATTCGTGGCGCAAGCATGATGTTTTCGATAACAGACTTGTTGTTATATAGGTTAAAGTGCTGGAAGACCATGCCGACTTCACGCCGGATCTTATTGATGTTGGTCTTCTTATCCGAGAGATCGTAGCCGTTGACAATCAACTGGCCGGATTGAATCGGATCCAGGCCGTTGATTGTCCGGATCAAAGTACTCTTTCCCGAACCGGATGGCCCGATCAGGACAACGGTCTCCCCGCTATCAATCGTTAGGTTAATATTTTTTAGTGCATGGAATTTACCATAATATTTTTCCACATTATGGAATTCAATCATTGACATAGGTATGCTCCCCAATCCATATAAACTTAATTATGACCTTAATATAGACACAATCCCCTCAATTATAGTTCGCGTCTTAAGGAGCGTCAAAAGTCAATTTAGTATTAATTTTGCAGAAAAGTATGATTAATACGACTTTTGTTTTAGGATAACCAAAAATAATTATTTACAAACAGCAGATAAGTAGTAACATTGAAGGTGTAATTTAACGAAGACGAGCGGCTAATGCTTTCATCGTTAAATGAGAACATAGAGAGGGGTATACTAATGTTCGAAATTAAGCCAAAGAAGTTCAAGCGAATCCTCGTTGGGGTTGATGACGCACCGGACGCCCGGGCCGCCTTTTCCTATGCGGTTGATAAGGCCAAGCGTGATGGTTCCGAAATCGGGATCGTCTCTATTCTCGAAACGGGGCACGTTAGCGTTTACCAAATTTTAGATAAGGACTATGTTCACAGTAGTGAGGATGAACTGCGGAAGCGGATCAACGAATATGTCCAAGCAGCGATCGACTACGGTGTTGATCCAAAGAAGATCACGGCGATTGTTGACCACGGTGAACGGCCAGCTGAACGGATCTGCAACCACGTTATTCCAGCCTTCCAACCAGACCTGCTGGTTGTCGGCTCAATCGGTAAGTGGGGCAACCGGAAGGCCGTTGGTTCACAGGCTTCCTACATGACGCGTCATGCGGGCACTTCCGTCTTTGTTATCCGGACGACAGCGGTTCAAACATACGAATAAAAGCTTGCTTTAAGTAATGTGAGATAAAAGAGGTTGAGTTGATACTCGGCCTCTTTTTCCATGTGATAATAAATTTGAATGTTTCTAATTTAGCACTAGGTTATTTGCTAAATTAGTTGTAACTGGAGATTTAGATGTTATAATGATTCTAAATTGAAAAAGAGAAGGCGAAAATATGCCAAAGAAAAAGATGTCATTAGCCCAGAAGGTAAACGTCTTACGGGCGAGCGTAATGGGGGCCAATGATGGGATTATCTCCGTTGCCGGTATTGTCATTGGGGTGGCTGCGGCGACCAGTAATCCTTACTCAATTTTGATTTCCGGTTTGTCAGGAAGCTTGGCCGGAACGATTTCAATGTGCATGGGGGAATACGTATCAGTTTCCACCCAGAAGGACTCTCAAAAGATGGCGCTGATTAGTGAACGTCAACGCCTGAAGGATCAGTATCAACAGGAATTTGACTATGTCCAGAAGCAGTATGAGAAGCAGGACATCGATCCTAAGCTGGCCAACCGGGCCACTAAGGAACTGATGGATAAGGATGCCCTGTCGACCGTGGTTCAGGAACGTTATGGCTTTAATCCTAAGGAATTCACCAGTCCTTACGCGGCGGCCATTGCTTCCTTCATCTCTTTTCCAACCGGATCGATTTTGCCAATGGTAGCGGTGACGATGGCACCAGAACATGTTCGGATCTTCGCTACCATGATTGCGGTTCTGATTGCCCTGCTGATTACCGGTTACTTTGCGGCCGTATTGAGTAAGGCCAACCGGGTCAAGTCGATGCTGCGGAACGCCACGGCGGGCCTTTTGACGATGTGTGTGACCTACCTGATTGGGCAACTATTTGCTCGCTAAAGGAGATGAGTGTTCATGGCTAAGATTAAGCGACAAAAACAAACAATGGAAGAAAAGCTGAACACGCTCCGGGCGGGGGTCCTCGGTTCCAATGACGGGATCTTAACAGTTGTTGGGGTGCTGGTCTCCGTTGCGGCGGCCACGACCAACCGGTTTACGATCTTCATTGCCGGCCTGTCGGACCTGCTGGCCTGTGCCTTTTCAATGGCATGTGGGGAGTACGCCTCCGTTTCCACCCAACGGGATACCGAGGAGTCCGCGGTAAGTACTGAGGAACGCCTGCTGAAGACCGACTTTGCCGGTGAGCTGGCGACAGTTAAGCAGTACTACGTTGACAAGGGGGTTACCCCAGAAACCTCGCTGGCGATTGCTAAGGATCTGCTGGGGAAGAAGCCCCTGGAGACGATGGTCCGGGTCAAGTATGACATTGAGCTGGGGCACTTTCTAAGTCCGTGGGATGCCGCATTCTCATCCCTCTTCAGTGCGGCCGCTGGGGGACTGTTCCCCCTGATGGCGATGACCTTCGCCCCAGAGGCTTACAAGTGGTATGCGGTGATTCTGGCGGTAATTCTGACCAGTGCTCTGACCGGGTTCATCAGTTCCAAGCTGGGTAATGGCCTGGTAAAGATTGCCGTTATCCGGAACATCATCATCGGACTGATCACGATCACGATCCACTACGGTGTTGGGAAATTGTTCTAATTTGTTTATAGATATTAAATAAGGGACCACGACAAGTAATTGCTATGTCGTGGTCCCTATTAGTTTTAAATGCTATTGGATAAATCGCCTGGACCTGGAATGGTCTCAATGTTGGTGCTTTTTGTAGCCACCTTCCTTGATAACCCGTTCTTCATCGACGGGGGTGTTGAACAGCTCCTCATCCCGTCCCCGAGAGCATTCTGCCTGTAACGTAATGTGGCAGATACCATACTTGTGATGGAGGATATCTTCAACCTGGGAGTAAATGTTCTCCACCTTGCTGAGGGGGAGGTCCTGACAGTTGAGGTGGGCAGAGA
>CAMFOZ010000102.1 GCA_945971245.1 uncultured Lactobacillus sp. | reverse complement strand
GCTATGAATCAACAGCTACTTTCCGCTGATGATCAACGAAAGTTTTTCGTTAAATTCAATGTTGATGGACTACTACGTGGTGATTACGAAAGCCGGATGAATGGGTATGCCATTGGTCGACAAAATGGCTGGTTATCTGCTAATGACATTCGTGAGTTAGAGGATCTCAACCGTATCCCTGCTGATGAAGGTGGTGATCAGTACTTGGTTAACGGTAACATGCTGCCACTTAACCAAGCCGGTAATTTCTATAACACGCAAACAACCAAAGAAAATGAGGAACCAAAAGAATGAAACGTTTCTGGAACTGGAAACAAAATGGTGATCAGCGGCAACTAGCTATCTCTGGGGTAATTGCTCCTGATAGCTGGGTGCATGACGATGTTTCACCACAGGTATTCCAAGACGAACTTAATGAAAGTCAGGATCCAATCGATCTCTGGCTGAACTCCCCTGGTGGTGATTGTACCGCTGCCAGTCAAATTTATACCATGCTGATGAATTACCCGAATGAAGTCAATGTCAAAATCTCAGGTATTGCGGCATCTGCTGCTTCGGTAATTGCGATGGCTGGAACTACTGTTTCAATGGCTCCTGCGGCTATGCTAATGATCCACAATCCACTGACTATTGTCGGCGGTCAAGAAAGAGATCTCGACCACGCTGCGCAAATGCTAGCTGAAACCAAGGAGTCGATCATCAATGCCTATGAGCTGAAAACCAACCTGCCCCGTGAAAAGATTTCAACAATGATGGATAACGAAACTTGGATGAACGTCAATAAAGCTATCGAATTAGGCTTTGCTGATGCCATGCTGGGTGACAATAAGAATGTCACAGATTGTTACTCGTATTCCGATAAGCAATCTGACCTGGTGTTATTGAATAAACTCAAGCCTAAAGCAAAATCTACTATTTCTGTAAAGTCGCTGCAAAAGCGGCTTTCTTTGTTATCACACTAATTTAGGAGGAACTTACCAATGAACAAGATTACTGAATTACAAGAAAAGCGTGCCCGTATTTGGAAGCAAGCAAAGTATTTCCTGGACACTAAACAAAAAGAAGCTGATGTACTTTCTGCTGAGGACAACGCTACCTACGAAAAGATGGAACAAGACGTCGTCAACTTGGGTAAGGAAATCGATCGGCTCCATAAGCAAGCCCAAATTGAAGCAGAACTCAATCAGCCCACAACTAAAGCCCTTACTAATACCCCGACTGCTGGAGAATTACCAAAGGGTCAGGATGCTTATGCGCAGAACTTTTGGCAAATGATGCGTGGTCATGCGGTCGTTGATGCACTAAAAGAAGGTACGGATCCAGATGGTGGCTTCCTAGTGCCAAATGAGTTTGAAAATCAACTGATTCAAAAGCTTCAAGAAGCCAACGTCCTGCGAACCATCAGCCATGTCATTCAAACCAATAGCGGTGAACATAAGATTCCGGTTGTCGCGAGCGAAGGAACAGCTGCTTGGCTCGAGGAAGAAGCAGCCTACACAGAATCTAATACTCAATTTAGTCAAGTATCCCTCAGTGCTCACAAATTGGGGACTCTGATCAAGGTATCGGAAGAACTACTGAATGACTCCGCCTTCGACTTGATGTCCTATTTATCTGATGAATTTGGTCGTCGACTTGGTAATGCTGAAGAACAAGCCTTCCTAACGGGTACCGGCACTGGCCAACCAACTGGTATCTTAACCGACACTAATGGTGCGTCTGCGGGATCCACAGCTGCTAAGGCCGATACATTGACTTTTGATGATTTGATCGAACTTTTCTATTCCTTAAGAGCACCATACCGTCAAAATGCTGTTTTCTTAATGAATGATGATACCGTGAAAACCATTCGCAAAATGAAGGATAACAATGGTCAATATATCTGGCAGCCTTCTGTTCAAGCTGGCCAACCAGATCGAATCCTCAATTGCCCAGTTTATACTAGTCCGTTCATGCCATCCATGGCCGCATCTAATAAACCAGTGCTCTTTGGTGATTTCAATTACTATTGGATTGCTGATCGTCAAGGTCGAACCTTTAAACGACTTAATGAACTTTATGCTGTAACTGGTCAAGTCGGTTTCTTGGGCTCGCAACGAGTAGATGGCAAAGTCATCCTCCCAGAAGCCATTAAAACTCTTGCCATGGCTGCTAAGTAGAAAGGACTGATGAAATGTGGCTGCTATTACTTTGGCCGAAGCAAAAGCCTACCTAAGAGTTGATAACACTGTTGAAGATGACCTCATCACAAAGTTGATTGGATCGGCGACTACTACCGTCGAAAATGTCCTTCGTCAGCCTCTATCAGCATTTGATCCTCTCCCTGATGATATTCATACCGCGATTCTCTATACCGTAGCTTACCTTTACGAATATCGGGAAACGGCTGATTTTGATGCCATGATCAAGTTTCTTCGGGCTATCTTGTCCCCTTACCGGAAGGAGGAATTTTAATGCAACAGCAAAATAAACGGGTCAGTAAGATTGCTGATATTGGTGAACTAGATCGCCGCATTACGCTGATGAAAAAGAAATATGTCGGCGAAAATCCTAATACCGGAATGTCGATGTACAAGGATGTTCGCTTAGGCGATGTGTGGGCAAAAGTTTCTGCCCTACACGGTCAGGAATACTACACAGCGGTCACGGTGAAATTGGAAAAACAACTGTCATTCATCATCCGATACCGTGATGATGTTGACGAAGAAACCAACATTTGGTTTGAAGGTCGTGGCTACAATATTGGCTTTATTGATGACGTTAAGTACAACCATGAGTATCTGGAAATTAAGGCTGAATATTCGAGAGGAGTTGATGATCCGAATGAAGACAACTAGTTTAACAGTAATTAATTCATGCTTTGGTGCAATTGGGGCTTTCCTCGGCTGGTTCTTAGGCGGACTGGATGGTTTTCTATATGTTCTACTCATTTTCATGGTAGTGGACTATATCACCGGAGTGCTTTGTGCCATTAACGAACATAAACTCTCCAGTGAAATTGGCTTTCGTGGGCTTACGCGCAAAGTGTTAATTCTATTATTGGTCAGTATTGCACATTGCCTTGATATTTACCTATTAAAGAATGGTTCAGCGATCCGTACTGCTACGATTTTCTTCTATATCTCTAATGAGGGCATTTCATTACTAGAAAATACCAGTCGCTTAGGTCTACCTGTGCCCGATAAGTTAAAGAGTGTCCTCCAACAATTACATGATAAGGATGGTGATCATCAATGATTTCTGGAATTGATGTTTCTGAATGGCAAGGCCATGTGGATTTCAATGCGGTCAAAGCAAGTGGTGTTAAATTCGTTCTAATCCGAGCTGGTTATGGTCGGTCAGCAAGCCAAGAAGACCGTTACTTTGCAGAACATTATACCCAAGCCAAAGCAGCTGGTTTACAAGTGGGTGCCTACTGGTATTCCTATGCCGTTTCTCCCGCTGATGCAGCCAATGAAGCCCGGGCCTGTTTAACCGTCCTTGGTAATCGTCATTTTGATTTTCCAATCTACTTTGACTTAGAAGAAAAGTGGCAGTTTGCCAATGGTCGTAACTTCTGTGATAGCTTAGTGAAAAGCTTTTGTAGTGTTTTGGAACAAAACGGTTGCTATGCCGGACTGTATATTTCGCGATCACCACTGCAAAATTACATTTCACCTTCCGTCGCTCAACGCTATGCTGTCTGGGTGGCTGAATATGGTCCGTGTTGTAACTACAATGGTAATTACGGAATCTGGCAACATTCCTCTACTGGTTCTGTTCCAGGTGTCAATGGCAACTGTGATCTAGATTATGCCTACATTGACTACGCAGCTGTCATTAACAAAAAGCAGCCAGTTACCAGGAAGAACCCTGATGAGCTAGCTGTTGAAGTCTTAAATGGTCAATGGGGTAATGGTACCGATCGTCAACAGCTCTTAACCGCTGCTGGTTATGACTATGCGGTGGTCCAAGAAAAGGTTAACCGTCTCTTGAACCGTAAGTCAGTTGACCAAATTGCACGCGAAGTTATCCGAGGATCCTAGGGAAATGGTAATGAACGAATCAACCGCTTGAAGCAAGCCGGCTATGACCCCACCCAAATTCAAAAACGAGTTAATCAATTATTGTAACTTTTGCCTGTGGACTCCGGTCTGCAGGCTTTTTTCTTTTACCATAACAAAAAGCCAACCATATAAGATGGTTAGCTCTTCCTAAACTGTGGTTGGAGTCAAACAAGACTTCTTCTCAAATAAAACACGTATCTCAGATCACGCTTGAGGGTCAGAGTAGCGACCTCGCCCTCTTACTATATATTAAAGAATCTGTTTCAATTAGCAAGTTGATTTGAGGGTTTACTTTTCTACTTCCGCTGGCTTATTAGTGGAGGTAATTAAAAATGATAAAGAAAGTTCAAGCGGTAACTCATCAACCACTGCAATCAATAAAGAATAATATTAGTTCAGAACAATTATTGAATGATTTGCATTATCAACAATCAAAACAAATCATTCAAGTTCTACTCAACAAGGGTCTAATCTCAACCACTGAATTTAAGAAAATTGATGACTTAAATAAACAATCATTTCCGCCCTTATTAGGACCAGGAAGTGTTGATACATCAAGGTTCTAGAGCTAACATACCACACTGACGAAAGGAGGTTTGTCATGTCAACCATTACCAAAATTCAAGGTTACCAACATGATGTCAAGCAACTCCGTGTGGCAGCCTACTGTCGAGTTTCAACCGATAATTTTGAACAACTAGAAAGTCTTGAAAATCAACGTGCCCATTATCAAAAGTACATTAACAACCACCCTAATTGGGAGCTGGCTAAGATCTACTATGATGAAGGAATCTCAGGCACCAAGATGACCAAGCGGAACGCCTTAAAAGAATTACTAACTGATTGTCATAATCACCGGATTGACCTCGTGGTGACCAAATCAATTAGCCGTTTGTCACGAAATACAACTGATTGTTTGCAGATTGTCCGGGAATTACAGCAATTGAATATTCCAATTATCTTTGAGAAAGAGCATATCAATACTGGAGCAATGGCCAGTGAGTTATTTCTATCGATTCTTAGCAGTATTGCCCAGGATGAATCCCACTCAACTGCCGGAAATCTACGCTGGGCAATCAGGAAACGTTTTGCTAGTGGCAAATTCCATGTATCCTCAGCACCCTATGGATATTCAATTGAGGATGGCAACTTAGTTATCAACCATACTGAAGCAAAGACTGTACGACAAATCTTTCAACGATTTCTAAGTGGAACATCAGCCAGTCAAATTGCTAAAGAATTAAATCAAAAGCAGGTATCAACAAAACGTGGTGGCCAATGGCGTAGTAACACTGTAATTAATATCTTGCGAAACAGTAATTACACCGGTGATATGCTCTGCCAGAAAACCTACCGTGACGATCAATATCATCGTCATTTTAACCAAGGTGAACTCGCTCAATATCTAATTGAAGATCATCACCCTAGTTTGATTAACCATGAAAACTTTAACAGAGTGCAAGTTCTGCTTAAAGAAGCCGTCAAAAAACGCCATATCGAAACTGGCAGCCATAAGTATCAACAGCACTACCTATTTTCTGGCAAAATCATCTGTGGTCAATGTGGGACGATTTTCAAACGACAAACGCGGCCACATAAAATCTACTGGGCCTGCCAGCAACATTTAAGATCTGCTCAGCAATGTCCAACTAAGGCAGTATCTGAAGCCAGTCTGAAAGCTGCCTTCTGCAATATGATAAATAAGCTAGTTTACAGTAAGAAGTTCTTACTTCAGCCATTGTTAGAAGGCCTGAAAGAAGAAGCTAATGTCAACAGCGATGGTCAACTGATTTCTTTAACTAAGCAAATCAAAGCAAATGACCACAAAGCTGAAACGCTCACCGAATTGATGCATGCCGGTTTATTAGATAAAGCGATCTACGTCAACCAAACCGCTAGACTCGAGCAAGACACTTACCAATGTCAGGAAAAGATTAAACAGCTTAATGGCCAAAATACTGATTCAGCAAATGACTTTGAGGATGTTCGTACCTTATTACGTTGGTGCCATCAAGGGAAACAGCTTACTGAGTTTGATGAAGGTGTATTTCAAGAATTTGTTCAACAGATTGTGGTTAACAGTTCAAACAAAGCAACGTTCATCTTGAAATGTGGATTAAAGCTACCTGAAAAGCTAAACAAAAATGCCACTATCGATGGACACTTTTACCGTGACATCATCAAACAACGTTACAACGATCCAATCAAACAAGCA
>CAMFOZ010000101.1 GCA_945971245.1 uncultured Lactobacillus sp. | reverse complement strand
GATGGGTTTTTCTGTCCACTTAAATGTTCAACTTAAATTTTACAATCTGCCTTTAACAATGATCCAAGGTGGCACATTACCATGATCTTCTCGATAGTGCTTGAATGGTTCTGAGTTGGCATGAGTAATTCCGCGTAAAATACGCAACAAATGGTCTATAGGGTACATTTCTCGATGCGCAGAGTGAAGATATTGACGATGACCTGTTCGATAATTTCTTCTTGACAAATACTCGTTTTGATTAGCAGAAATCTGTTCAGCCACGGTATAGGCAATGGCTTGACGTAAGCTAAGTTCAAGAGTTTCAAGTGAGGACATAACATGAGTCCTTAAGAATCGATCGTAGTTAAAAAGTTGATAAATATGTTCAAATGTGATTCCTTGAATAAATCCTGCGTCATCATTGTTCTTATCTACCATAAAATGGTATTTGTAACCGTTAATTATTTCATAATAACCGTAATTTAGTAATAATTGCTTATCCCGCTGCTCATTTTCAAAGAGCAATCCGCGTTCATTCTTCAGTTTATTGATTTGTTGGTCTATTGACTTAAAAGGCTTATCCATTTTACCTCCATAAAAATCACAAAAGGGATACACTTTTTGTGTATCCCTTTTGGTACGGTTGCATAGCAACCACTTAACTCGATTACATTAATTATCACAAAAAAAGGATACATTGTCAATAATTACTATTTCAAAATGAAATAAGTCAAGTATATCAGAAAAGACACGGAGCGTTGAATATATTAAAAGAAAAAATAATTAAGAATAAGAGCAAGCACCTACTGATTTTAATTAAAAGGTACTATGCCAAGATCCCTTTTCTGTTACACATTAAAAAATGACCTGCCAAATTACTCCGCCTTCTGATATACTTTTTGAAGGAAAATGAGGTGATAAAGATGGAGATGATCGTGTTTTGGATTAGCATGGTGCTGATCGCGGTGACCCTAGGCATCAAGACCTGGCTTACTGAGGGACAGCCAGTTGTTGGCTGGATAAGGAGGCCCAATCAAGATAAGCAACAATTTGAGGAGATCGAAAAACTCTTTCTGCGCTACCTGACACTGACCTATATCGAGATGCGGGGGAATGATAATGAATTTTCCCCGCAGCACCGGCAGATTGAAGAGGAGTTCCTTACCTATGCTGGGGACGAGCTGGCCCAGGAGATGAAGAACCTGCATAGCGTTATATATTTTCAAACCAACCCGGCACAACGAATTGCCAAGATCAATAAGGTTATTGATGCCTTCAAGAAGCAATTCGCTGAGGAACGTGCCGGTGAATGAGCCAGCACCAACGATTGGTACCTACCCATGCTTTAGCCCAGTTGGAGCCGATCTTTCCATGATATAATTTATTATTGAAACAACCACTTAGCCTAAAAGAAGGAGCACGGGGATGCTAGATATCTTAGATTACACCAAGCAAACATTGGTGACCGACGCCGACTTTTGGAAATTTGCAGATGAGCACATCCAAAAGCCAACTGAATTCAAGGGAGTATCGTTTGTCTCATCGATCAAGTTTATTGAGAAGTACCTCCTGCCACGTTACCAGTCAGTGACTCTAATCCTCGGTTTGAGTGATAACGGGACCGCTTCGATTGGTCAACGAATGGCGCAGTTGACAGACCGTAATAAATTTGTGAAGTATGGTTATGAAAATCAGAAGAGTGAATTTACCAAACGTATTCTAGATGGGACGCTAAAACTTTATTTCACCAAGCAGGAACTGATCCATACGAAGCTGTATCTGTTGGCCAATGATCACGACTATTTAGCCTTATCGGGCTCGATGAATCTTACTGAAGCGGCTTTACAACGCAACGTTGAGCAGCTGGCTGGTGATTATGGTAGCAAAGAAGCCCAGCTCTATCAGTGCCACCAGCAGATGTTTGCCGATAACTTCAACCGGGCCGCCACCTACTTGGATGCTAAGAAGATGGCGGGCTTCATCAAGGCTAAGAATGCGGAACAGTTACAGATAAATGTTTATACTGATACTGCCGATATGCTGAAAAATAAGGACGATGGTAAAAAAGATATTGTAGTTCTACCAGCAGAAGAGGTTAAAAAGTACCGGAGTGAACACGATTCTGATGAAGAATTGAAAAAACTATCTGCGCGGGAGCGACTAAGTGTTATCCAGACGGTCCGCCTTTTTGGTGATGCGGGTTATAAGAAACGGCAGCTGAACAACATTGGTCAGGAATTGTATGAACTGAAGCAGGTGGTCAAGCACGTTTCCAAAAATAACGCCACTGCGGGGAAAATTGAACATGAGGAAGATCTTTATCCTAAACCGGTACTCTTCTACAACAATGGCCAATTGTTTGAGGCGCCCCGGATTGGCGATCAGGTTAAGTCGACGGTGGTCAAGTCGGTTCTCGCGGGGGCAGACCTCAAGGAGCAGTTACAGTTATTTAGCGATATTGCTCATGAATATGATAATTATAAAGAGGTCGGTGAAGGCTGGCAGGCTTGTGACTTCATGTGTTTCCTGTTTGAAGCACCGTGGCTGTGGAAGATCCGGAACATGTATGAGTTGTCGCCAAGTGCCCGGTCCCGTGAGGACGTTCCATTAGGAGTTGCTTTGATCGGGCAAGGGCGAACTGGTAAGTCAACACTGGGGAAACGTTTTGCGGCCAAACTGACTGGCAGCGGCAACTTTCTGGATGGTGGGGTGTTTGATCCCAAAAACTATGCGTTGGGAAAGTCCAACATTAACATGACGATTACCAATGTCCTGAATGATTACATGTACAGTGGCCCGGTCAGCCCAATGATGATTGACGATATCAGTCCCGACCTGACGACCCGGCCGTACTTTGATCGTTTCATTAAGGAAATCACTAATAATCGGAATCTGACTCAGCCGCTACCGTCATTTATCTTCACAATGAACCGCCGTGAGGATGATAGTAAGTCCCAGTTCTCACTAAAGCCTGAGATAATGCGGCGTTTATGGTATCTCAGCTTTGAATCCACGTTTGCGGGTGAAGAAAGTGCGCGGGAGAAGAAATTGAATGATCTTCTTAGCCGGGCTAATGATAAGCTCTATCGCTACTGCCAGGTGGAACTGGCCAAATTTTTTGATGATGTGTCACCAGAAACGGAACAGCAGATCGAAAATGATTTCCTGTACCCAATTAAATACGTATTAAAGCAAGCAATGGACCAGTTTGCGATGTTCGATCAGGTGCAGGATTACTTTAAGGATAACTATGACTACTCCCTGTTTGTGGGACGCAATGATTGGACAATGCTGATTAACCAGGCGGAGATCGGGACGGACATTGTGTTTGTTAAACAGGACGACCGCCTAAAGGCCCAGATCAATAAGCAATTATTCAATAAGGTTTCTGATAATACGGCTCGTAACAGTGGCTCCATGTTGATGGACCGTTATTTTCAGTACTTGCCACGTAAGTACCGCATCAGCTATCAGCGTACGAGTACCGGCTTCATTGTCGACGTGAAGAACTTTGACCGGTGGTTGAACAGTGATACGTTGGAGCAACGTTATAACAGCAGCGAGGTTGCCCGTAATGCGCAGAAAGTTGATACCGCAGCTCAGATGAGCAAGGCCATTGCTAAGCTAACCGAGATGCAGGAAAAGCAAAACCAGCGGCACCATCTCTTTGGCTGGTTCCGTAAGAAAGATTAGAGCAAAATAGGGAAGTATAACAAAGTAATTTGCTGTACTTCCCTTATATTATGAATGAAGCTTAATGAACGTGGGGCGAAAATGATATAATACAATAGGTTTTGCCGCTCAGGCGATAATGCAATTATTTTACGTATATATTAAGTGGGGCTATTCAAGTGACCGGAGTGCCTGATTGGCCAGATGATGAGCACCGTGGTTCTGCTGGTCGGGGATCCACTGGGTGACGACGGTTGTAAATTGACTGATGAGCTGGTTGAGTGCTGCCAGTTCCTTTTGGTAATGTTTTGTATAATTTTTCCCAATCGCGTCACTGAGCACCCGACTATCGGTGTAGAATAGTACCGTTTGCTGAGGGCCAAAGTGGTCCAGTAGGTACTGAAAGCCAAACTGGGCAGCCGCAAATTCACCATGGTGATTATCGGCCCGCTCCAGGGTGGCAGTTAGCTGGTACTGCTGGTGATCAGCAATGATTAGTGCCCCGAGACCAGTCGGACCGGGATTACCCTTGCTGGCGGCATCAGTATAGAGTTTTAACATTAAGATTACCTCACTTTGAAAGGAAGAGTCTGTTTTATGGAAGAAGAGACCCGTTATTTTTATCAGCCGGACCTTACCGGTACCATCATCAGCTGGTGCTGGACGTTCCTGCTGTTTTTAATTGGCCTGATTATTTGGCTTGAGATCACTCATTTTCAGTGGGTGACCGCCGTTTTCTTTGCGGCCTTTGTTATTTTAACATTTCTGGAAATCAAGCGGCGGACGGTATTAATCACCCCGACTAAGTTGGTCTTCAGCCGCTTACTTCAGCGGGACTACCTGATGATCCCGTTAGCTGATATTCGGCAACCACGGTTCACTAAGCATACGGTAACCATGACCGTCAATGGTGAGGTATTAAACTTCACGTTCAGTAAAAAGGCGATTAAGCGCTTGAAGCTGGCACTTAACGATCAGGTAGAGGGTGCAGATCTTGGCCATTAGTATCAGTCTAATTCTCGTAGTGGTGTTAGTGGTGCTTGACCAACTGGTAAAACACTGGATAGCGACCTCTATTGCCCTCGGTACCAGTCACGTGGTTATCCCGGGGGTCCTGGCGCTGACTGACCTGCATAATGATGGAGCGGCCTGGAGCATGCTTCAAGGGCAGCAGTGGTTCTTCGCCATTATTTCGGTGGTGGCGATTGCGGTCATTAGCTACCTGATGTTTCGTTGGCGCCGCCAGTGGCCCCTGATGATTGGCCTGGCCCTGGTTTTGGCGGGGACACTTGGTAACTTCATTGACCGTTTAGTACATGGTTACGTGGTCGACATGTTTGAGCTGCTCTTCGTCAATTTCCCGGTGTTTAACGTGGCGGACTCGTGCCTGACCATCGGCGTGTTGATCTTGATTGTGGCAATTTTACGGGAGGATGATTGATAAGATGGACGAACCAGTACAACTGGTAATCACTGCGGAGTTGACGGGCCGAATCGATAAGCAATTAGGGCATCACTTCAAGCAGTTCTCGCGTTCCCAAATCCAGCGGTGGATTGAGGACGGCCACGTCAAGGTAAACGACCAGCCGGTAAAGCCTAAGTATAAGCTGGCAGTGGGGGACGTGGTCACCATTACCCCGGAGAAGCCGAAGAAGATTGACCTGGTACCGGAAAATATCCCGCTCGACATTGTCTACGAAGACGATGACGTGATTGTCGTCAATAAGCCCCAGGGGATGGTTGTCCATCCAGCACCGGGACATCCCGATCACACCCTGGTCAACGCGCTGCTTTATCATTCACCGCTGTCAACGATCAACGGTGAGTTCCGGCCGGGAATTGTCCACCGGATTGATAAGGATACCTCAGGATTATTGATGGTGGCTAAAAATGACATGGCCCACCGTTCACTGGCTGCTCAACTCAAGGCCAAGACCAATGAGCGGGAGTACGTAGCCTTAGTCCATGGAGTGATCAAGGAGGACCAGGGGACAATTGACGCGCCACTGGGTCGGTCACCGAAGGATCGTAAGAAGCAGGCGGTGGTTGCTGACGGTCGCCACGCGGTCACCCACTTCAAGGTGCTTAAGCGTTACCGCCACTATACCCTGGTGTCCTGTCGTCTGGAGACCGGCCGGACCCACCAGATTCGGGTTCATATGAAGTATATCGGTCATCCCCTGGCTGGGGATCCGCTTTACGGTCCCCGAAAGACGTTGCCGGGTAACGGCCAATACTTACACGCGCGCCTGCTCGGCTTCAAGCATCCCCGGACTGGCAAGCAGTTAACGTTTACGGCCCCCTTGCCACCGTACTTCCAGGAAATGTTAGACAAGCTTGATAAGATTGATAATTAAATTCTTGAAATTATGTCATTGTACGGCATAATAGGACATGAGAACGCAATTCGGGGTGAGTGATAAAGTGACAGCACGATACCTAATATTTGAAGATGGAACCACTTTTGCCGGTGAGGGCTTCGGGGCCCCTGCGGTAACCTTTGGTGAGGTGGTTTTCAATACCAGCATGACCGGTTACCAGGAGATTATCACCAATCAGATCTACAATAACCAGATCGTGGTGTTTTCCCAGCCGAACATCGGGAGCTATGGTATTCAACGTAATATCTATGAGACGATCGTCCCGACGATCAAGGGGGTCATTGTGCGCTCACTGTCAAATGTCGGGGCCGATAATCC
>CAMFOZ010000100.1 GCA_945971245.1 uncultured Lactobacillus sp. | reverse complement strand
GGGGCGCCGATCGTTCAAGACAGTATCTATGATATGGATACGTTAAAAGCGTTTGTTGCTAACACGGTTAAACATGAACCGGACACGACTTTTACTACAACAATGGACGATTGGCACACAGTTGCACTTGGCTATCAAATCAGAGTGTATGCGCCTGAAATGAACATTAAATCATGGGAGACCTTAGTTGGTTATAGTGGTAATCCGTTTAACGAAACGCAAGCACCAGAGCTTACGTATAGGAATACAGGGCTAGAACTAAAGAGCTTTGTTGACGCATTAGCACAAGATTTGCAGAAGATAAATCGAAATAACACTCTTCCAGAGAGAGGTGTTTCGATTGGAACCAAACAAGAAGATCATTTTGCTAATCCGAACAATCAAAAAGAAACAGGGCCAACAGCGCCAAAATATAATCAAATCCAAATGAACCGTTTAGCTCAATTTATGCAAGGAAAGGATGTGACGTTAGATGGCAGATGATAAGACAACTGAAAGCAAGGACGACAAGCGACCACCTTTGCAAGCAGTTGCTCCAGATAACAACACACCACAATTTGATCAATCTCTAATTTTGAAGCCGATGATTGATCCGGCGAGCGGTTTCTATTGCCTTGCATGTACTCCAGATAACGGCGTCACATGGCTTCCGCAATTTACAACAATGGGTAAGGTTTATAGGAAAGAGGATGCCAAAAATTTTATTCCACTTTTACAAGAATGGCCAATTGAAAAACTTAAATTCAAGTCGCCCAACGGGACGGCTTTTTATTTATCCGTCAGCGATGACGGGCAACCCGTATTCACGAAAGTAGGTGATAGTCAATGAGCGAGTTTAAACTACCTCACGTGGAGGATTTAACAACGAACTCGAAATTGCCGGGCCAATTAACGGAAGATATGAAAGCGATTGAGCAGGCAGTTAATGACTTGCGAGGAGAAATCGACAAGATGAAGAAGCAAGATCAAGAAGACGAGAACTTTTTGGATGATCTTTATCATTAAACTGAAAGGAAAGAATAAGGAGGGATAAAATGGCTGGAACTGTATATGATAAGTTGATTACGTTTAATACATATAAACAAGCGCCTACAATCAAAAACATTACAAGCCTTTTTAATGGCCGTGTCGGTGATCAGGGTGTCCGTTTAGCAACACGTTGGCTTCAAGGCGAGGAAGGAACCGAAGTCAAGATTGCTGAAAAAAATATGTTTGTTCGAGCTTATATGGTAGTTGGTAACGGTAAGCCTGATGGCTTGGGCGGTATTATGATGGCTGACGGTTCCGATACAATCATTGTTGATGGTGACCAAGCCGATGTCTACGATCATGGAATTGCTGTTCTGCAATTGCCTAAGCAGATGTTTCCGCAAGACGGATATGCTAAAGGATATTTTGCTTTAGTTGATGATCTAGAAAATATTTGGTCATCAGTTGATGTTTGGTTCAAGGTTCAAGGCGGTCTTCCTACCATGGGATTGGCTGCTAAGTTCTATGTAACCAAATGGGAAATGGAGATTGATCAAGCACGGCAGAAGAATGAGGATTTCCAAAAAGAAATACGGGAAACTTGCAATCAAGAGGTTGAAAAAGTAGAAGAAGCCTTACGCAATAGCAGACAACTCCTTTCACAACTCTCTTTATCTGTTGGCAATGTTATCGACCAAATCAACTCAAAGAACATCGTTACGCAAAAAGCATTCAATGAATTAGATCAGCGATTAACTGCTGAAAATCAAAAAACTCGTGATGCAATTGCTGTAACATTGTCAAAGTTTAAGCTTAAACCGATTGCGATGAAGAATGCGGATGCAATTAAAACGGCTTATCCAAACGGAACTGACGGACTTTTCCTTGCCGCAGATACAGGCCATCTTTGGCTTTACATAGACGGAGTGTGGGTAGATGAAGGATCATTCCAATCAGCAACATTGCCACAAGAAGTACTGGATAAGCTGGCACCTTACCAAAAGGGCTATATGCGGCGGAATCTGATTGATGACCCTGAATTTATTACCAAAGATGAATGGACAGCTCGTGGAGCAGACATTACTTTTGAGGTTGACTCTTCTACTTACAACGGTCATGGTGTATTGAAAGTCGTTTCCACGACTGGTGAGGGTGGCATCTATACGACTACTAAGCCGGTTAATGCAGGTCAAACAATTAGTATGAGTTTAATTAGTAGTTTCGTTAGTTCGGATACCAATGCTAACGCAAGAGCGGCGATCACTTTCTTAAAAGACGCTAATGCGTCAATCAATGATCCAGCTAATGCGATTAGTTCAGAAGGAATTCCATCGCTTAATCCAGATAACAATACGGCTTACCAACGGTTCCGAAAAGAGCATATTATTGCTCCAGCAGGTACTAAGGCAATGCGGATTAACATTGAATTCAACGGAGTAGGAACGTTGTATCTTACTGAACCGCTGATTGTCTTTGGTGAAAACGTTGGCCCATATGAGCTAGATGAGTATCAAACTCAACTTGAAATGATGACAAGTCGGAAGAACTTGATTGTTGCTCCAGAACTTAATGATGAATCTAATTTCTGGACACCTCGTAACGGCTTGGTTATTAAACGGGATAAGATGAAGTACAACGGACACAATGTCCTGCACTTGTCTAATCATGATGTGACAATTAAACAGGCTTTTGCCGTTTCCGGAAAAATGGAAGTCACACCAGGTCAAACCTTGGCTTTCTTAAATGAAGCCTATTTAACTCCAACCACAACGGGTTCTAATGCTTCTGTACAGATTGCTTTCTATACCAAAGAAGCAGCAGGGCAAGACGAAAACTTCAAGCTGGAAACAAAGGACATCAACGACTTTAATTCATGGCAAGCCTTCTCGTTCAACAATGTGACTGTGCCTGCAACTGCTGCATATGCAAGAGTTAAGTATGTCATCAATGGAACAGGTGACTTATACATTGCTGTCCCGCTATTAGTATGTAATGATCATGCTTTATTGTTTGATGTGGATGACTTGGCTAAGGCTAATCCTAAGTCAGTAATCATTGATAATCCTTACTACTCAACTTCTCGAGGCTATACTTGGTTCCACTTTGATAAGATCACGACTGACCTCTATTCAGATACTCAGTCATTGACCTGGGCCGACTATATGAACGGGACAGCAAGTAGGAGTGACGATTCTTACGTTGAAGACGTCTGGGACGTTGATGGGGTAGGCCCGGCTTATTCTGATCACAGCAAGCGGCTTGTCTACTCAATCGTAACCAATCGAGTCTCCGTCACAGCTAAGAAGTCCCCATACTTGCTGACTCTGCTAGGCTATGATGATACCCACGGCTACTATGGCCTCTTAAAGGATCAGTACGAAGCTTCACTTGATAATCAACGCCAAGGGACGTTCAAGCATTTAGACGGCTTAACTGACGACATGGTGGACAAGTTAGATAAGAAGACTGATGAACTATATCCGCTTGTTGCTGATAACGATAAATTTGTTTTCGGACTGATGGCTGATAACCACCAAACGGGGTTAGAAGTTAACAACTACCGTCCTAACTATACTGGGATGGCTTATGAACGCGTACGGCAAGCACTTGATCCAGATGCCAACTTCAACTTAGGTGACAGCGTATTGTCAACCGGAGATAATCTAGTTGCTTTACGTAGAGCCTTTGAATACACGCCGGCAAAGGACTGGGTTTACTGTGAAGGTAACCATGATCGGTGGGTTAAGGATCCGATCTTGCCACCAACGCAGTTCTATGCGGCGGTTAATCGAGTTCACCGTAACGATAGCCGTTTTCACTTCAGCGATGGAAGTAACGGGGCTTACTACTACGTGGACTACGAGAGCAAGAAGCTACGTGTTATCGTCATTGATGATTACGACGTGGGCTCAACTCATGATGCAGAATACAACGACAAGGCAGGGATTCGTCAAGCGCAATTCGACTGGCTTGCTAACACAGCATTACAGGTTGATGAAGGTTGGTACGTTCTCGTTATGGTTCACCAGTCACCTTATCCAGATATGCCAGAAAACAATCGGGCAGTTAACTCGGATCAATTAGTACAGCTCTTTAATGCCTTTGAAACGGGGGTTAACACGACCATCACCGCTAAGGATGCCGTTTTTGAAGATGGTACTTTTGACATTAACCTAACTACTAACTTCCAACGGCCGGGAAAGATTATTGCAGTTCTTTCTGGTCACAATCACGTTGACGCAGCACAAGTCCATAACGGAGTTAACTACATTACTAGTTCATGTGGTTATATTGATGTCTTACTCTATCATTCTCAAAACGGGCAAGCTCCTAAGTACGGTCAACGTGACCAGCATACTTATTCCGCAATTAGTTTCGACTTTGGGGTTATTAACTTCAAAGAGCAGACGCTAAGATTGAAGCGGTTTGGCTTCGGTAATGATCGAACTTTCAAGTGGTAGGAGGCGATATAATGAATGATATTTATTTAATAACGATTAATGATCAATATCCTGCTTTCTATATCTTTGCTAAAACTCAACAAGGAGCCGTAGACGCAGTTAGTCGTTATCTATCTGATAATGGTTACCTAAGCGTACCAAGTTCAAATAACTGGAGCGTTGAACTAATTAATGAAGCATATACGAATGACGATTCGATTATCTTGTCAGCAAACGCTTAGTCATAACGTAGTCGCCTTAGAAATACACAGTACATAAATAAGCCTCACAATTTGCGGGGCTTTTCTTATGGGCGGCTTATAGGGAGGAATCACATGAATGATAAATAATATCCGTCACAACTATCTGTGGCTGATTTCAGCATTAGAAACGTATGGACTAGCGGCTTATTTTATCAAAACTCATAGTACAGGCAACTTTACTCCTCCACCAAATAGCGTGCTGGATATGCTAGACGACCCACCTTTCATCTTCTTGTTGGGTGTGGTTGGTACGATTACGCTAGTCTATTCGCTGTGGAATATCCAACGTTTTCACTACAAAACGATCATGACAGCCTCGCTCACGTTTGTGTGGCTGTTATTTTTATGCGGTTTTGTTATTCACGATCAATTGCGAGGGAACTTGCTTAGTATTCCCAGTATGTATTCGTTCTTTGTATTATTTCGTATTGTTTCAACAGTAATTCTGAAAGGGTGAGGCGAGGTGAGCGATCAAGTATTAGCAACCTTAATCACTACCATCGGTTCGATTATCGTTGCTTGGATTACTGCTCACCAGCGAAGTCAACCAACGGAAGCCGACAGATTAAGGGAGCAGAACAGAAAACTAAAAGAGAAAATAAAGGAGGAAAAACGTCATGAAAACACTAAACGACATCATTAACTGGATTATTCAGTCAGGGCTACTTGTGTGGCTCTTTTATTTTGGCTTTGCGGTTGGTAAGCCATTTATTGAAAGTAAGATTAAGCACGCTAAAACAACGCAAGAGCAAGCCTTATGGGAATTAGCTTTGCAACTAGCAATGACTGCTGTTAATTCTCGGGTTGGCGAGAATATTTCTGGTCAAGAAAAGTTTGCGCAAGCAGTCGCGGAAGTTCAATCTTATCTAACAGCTAAAGGGCTTCACATTGACACGAAACAAATTCAAGCAGCAGTTCAGTCAGCTTATGAGATGTCTATGCTTACACCAACCGTTAACCCAAATGAAAAGATTGATGTTAAACAAGAAGTGGTTCCAGCAGGTACAGTAAAAGCAATTGACCCTAAGGAGGTTGCATAGTATGGCACTACGTAATTCATTTATTGATGTTTCAAGTTATAATCCCGATACAAAAGAATTCTTTCAAGCTGCTAAAAATCAAGGTGCTTTAGGGGCTGTTGTTAAGTTAACGGAAGGGTCCGAAGATGGTTCGGCTTATGTTAATCCACGTGCAGCCGCCCAAATTCGCAATGCTTTAGCGGTCGGCCTGAAAGTATCTTGTTATCATTTCGCTCGGTATACTTCAATTGCTGATGCGCAAAATGAAGCCCGATTCTTTGTTAAGATTGCTAAGCAGTTCGGTATGTATGACGATACTTTGATGATTGATGATGCAGAAGTTCATTCTGTCGCAGATTATCAATCAACTTCATTAGCCTTCCTCCAAGAAGTAGAAGCATTAGGTTACAAGAACACAGGAATTTATTCCATGAAGTCTTTCTTTACTGGTGGTATTCTTAATTCTCACGGATTCGGTTCACGTAAGATCTGGGTTGCTGGTTATGGTGTAACCTCATTAGGCATTGACAACGCAAATGCTTGGCAAACAACCGATCATGGTATCATGGGTATTGATACTAGTCTTGACTTTGATGGTGCCTTTACCACTGGTGCAACTGCTGGTACCGTTCCTCAAATTAACGTTCCAGCGCCACAGCCAGTTCAGCATGTTGGTCACCCAGCTACTGGAACCTATATTGTTCAGCCAGGCGATACATTGAGTGGAATTG
>CAMFOZ010000099.1 GCA_945971245.1 uncultured Lactobacillus sp. | reverse complement strand
ATTTTTTAAAACTTGCAAATTTTGCGATTGAAAACCATAATATAGTTTCAAGCACTTTTACACGGATTAAATTAAATCGTTAATGATAATAATGAGGTGAATAAAATGGATGAACGGCCGATTGGCTTAATGGATTCGGGACTTGGCGGCTTGTCAGTAATGCGGGTCTTGCATAAGCAACTGCCCGATGAATCGCTCATTTTTGTGGGAGACCAGGGGCACTTTCCCTATGGAACCAAGAGTCAGGAAGAACTGCAACAGTTGGTACTGAAGATTGGCCGCTTCCTGGTGGACCAGGATATCAAGATGATGATTATCGCCTGCAATACCGCGACTGGGGCCGCATTACCCCTCCTTCAGCGTGAACTCCCGGTCCCGGTGATCGGGGTGATTGAACCCGGGGCCACTGCGGCGGTTAACCACCACCTGAAGACGGTTGGGGTGATTGGAACTGCGTCGACCATCAAGAAGGGGGCCTACCCACGAACTCTCCACCAGCTTGATGCCGGAATGACGGTCTACAGTCACGCTGCTCAGCCCATGGTTGCGATTGTTGAACATGGCCTGACCGGAACGCCAACCGCCCAGCAGACCGTTGATACTGAACTGGCCTACTTTGACCAGCACCCGGTCGATGGCTTAATCTTGGGTTGTACGCACTTCCCGTTCCTGGCAACTGAGATCCGGCAGAAGATGGGGGATGATGTCCTGCTGATTGATCCCGCCTACGAAACCATCAAGCAGGCGCAAGAAGTGTTGACAAAGCGGAATCTGCTAACGGACAAGTCGTCCGGCACGATCCGCCTGTACACAACCGGTGAGCGGGCCGACCTGGTTGCTGGTGCTGAGAAGTGGCTCGCTGGTCAGTTTACCAGTTGTGACCACGTTGACCTGTAAAAAGGAGGATATTCAGATGACCACATTAGTAATTGCTACCAAGAATGCTGGTAAGGCGCGAGAATATCGAAAGATGCTCGCCCCGCACGGTATTACGGTGAAGACGCTGGCTGACTTTGCCCCAATTAAGATCGATGAAAATGGTACCAGCTTTGAAGAAAACGCCACGATTAAGGCCCAAACTGTGATGGCTGCCCTGAACCTGCCCGTAATGGCTGATGACTCGGGGCTGGTGGTTGATGCCTTGAACGGGGCGCCGGGAATTCACTCCGCTCGTTATGCCGGTGACCACGATGATGCGGCTAACAATGCTAAGCTCCTCCATGAGCTGGCAGGTGTCCCCGATGAAAAGCGGACGGCCCACTTCCACACAACCATTGTGGCGTTGAAGCCGGATGGGGCTAAGCTGGTTGCTAACGGCAGGGTCGATGGCCGGATTCTCCATGAGCGTCACGGGGAGAATGGTTTTGGCTATGACCCACTCTTCTTCGTCGAATCCCTGGGCAAGTCAATGGCCGAGCTGACGGCTGACCAGAAGAATGCCATCAGTCACCGGGGTGCCGCCCTACGTGAATTTATGGCCAAGTTCCCAGAATGGTGGCGGGCATGATGAAAGCCTTAATTATCAGTGATAATCACGGTGATCAGCAGATTCTAGAGCAGGTTACGCAGCATTGGCAAGGCCAAGTGGACCTCATGATTCACTGCGGTGATTCGGAGATGGAACCGACATTGCCGGTGATGCAGCGCTTTGACGTGGCAGTGCAGGGAAACAACGATTGGGGCCTGGACTACCCATTGGAGCAGACGGTTGTGAAGAATGATCGGCGAGTCTACGCCACCCACGGCCACCGCTATCAAGTTAATTCCACCCTCACACCCCTGATGCTTAAGGGACAAGAACAGCAAGCGGCGATGGTCTGCTACGGGCATACCCACCAGCTCGCCGTGACGGTTGAGAATGGTATGCTGATGATTAACCCCGGTAGTATCAGCCTGCCGCGGGGGCAGTATGCCCGGCTTGGCGGCACGTACGCGGTGGTCGGGATTGACGATGGGCACTTCGTCGTGGACTACTATAACCGTGATAACCAGCCGGTTGCCGACCTGCACTTTGTCTTTAATCGTTAGGAGGCCTTTTTGTGATTGACCAACACCTACAACGGATGCTCTTGACCAATAAGCAGAAGTTCATGATTCCGGCGAGCCTGGTTGCCACGGTCAACGTTACCAATAGCTTAGACCATGCTTTCCTGGTTCTGACCAAGGATCGCTATGCCAAGATTGTGGTGATTGATAACGATAACCGCTACCGGGGCCTGATCTCTTTAGCAATGATTACTGACCGGCTCTTAGATACCCGGCGGATCGCCATTAACCGGCTGCAGAAATTTGTGGTCGGTGACGTCATGCAGACGGATGCGCCGACGATCACCGATCCTTTTGACGTGGAGGAGAACCTCCACCTGCTGATTGACCAGTCTTTTCTAACGGTGGTGGATGCCGATCAACATTTTCAGGGAATTGTTACCCGGCGGGAATTGCTAAAGGCGGTAAACTACACCGTTCATAACTTTGATCACTTCTATCAAGTTCATGATAAATAATAAAAGACCAGCGAAATTTCGCTGGTCTTTTATTGTCTTAGTAGTCATTTTTAAGTAGTTGCTCGATGGTTGCGAGAACGCCATCATGATTGTTATCGATGGTGGTAGTATGCGCCGCCTGGAGCTTGATGACCGGGTTAGCGTTCTGCATGGCGTAGCTCTGGGATGTCATCGCCAGCATCCCCAGGTCGTTTTCGTTATCACCAAACGTGACAATCTCGTCATCGCGGAGGTGGAGCCGACGTTGGAGAACCGCTAGGGCATTGCGCTTGGTTCCCTGGGCGTTACCGATCAAGTCGGTGTTGAAGCCAGAGTTTTCAATGATTAACGATGGCGGCAGGTAGCCGTCCATCACGGCCGCGACCTTGTTGAGGTCAATGTGGGGCGCAAAGTTGATTGAAATCTTAGTAAACTGTTCGTCGGGATATTCGCTAAAGACCTGCCGGATATCCGGAACCCGGACTACCCTTTCGTAGAAGAGTTTGACGATGGCAAAATTCTTAGCATCCATCTGTTGGTCAACGTAGGAGGTAGTAGGACCCGAGACGACGAGTTGGTTGATGTCCTGGGGACCATAGAAACGATCGAGAATATGCATTACCCGTTCTAGGGCGGTTACCTCAATGGGGTAGGCGGCGAGAAACTTATGACCGTGATGAATGACAGATCCGTTCTGCGAGATAAAGTCCATTTGATCGATGTATGGTTGGAACTCCCGGGCTAACCGGGGGAAACTGGAACCACTTGCCGCGACAAAGCGGATGTTGCGTTTCTGAAGCTGGCGAAAAAGCCGCTTGAAACGATGTTGGTTATAATGGTGGTCGTCACGCAAAAAGGTACCATCCATGTCAGTAGCAATTAGTTTAATGGTCATTGTGATGATTTCCCTCCCATGATAATGGAATATTTTTGGCGTGCAGGGCCTGTAGGTAGGCGGCAAGGAACTTACTGGAGACCCGGGACTGACTACCGTTGGCGACGGTGATGGTTACCCGGAAGGCCAGCTGGGTTCCTACCGTGACGGGGCCCACGATCACGGGTTGATCGCGCAGCTCCGGGGTAGTAGCGATGAGTTTCTTATTGACCGTCATCACCGTCTCCTTGACTTCGGAGATGACTGCGTTGGGGGCGATGTAGATGTCGACATTGGCCACCATATCATTGCGTGAGAAGTTGCGCACGATGGTGATGTTGCGATTGGGAATATAATTGAGGGTTCCGTCCGCGCTGGTGACCTTGGTTGTCCGGATGCCCAGTGCAGTAACGGTTCCCTTGATATTGTCAACTTCAACAATGTCGCCCACGTCAAGCTGTTGCTCGAGTAAGATGAAAAAACCGTTGACCAGGTCGCTGACAAATCCCTGGGCCCCCAGCCCGAGGGCGATACTGAAGATCCCGGCCCCGGCAATCAGGGTACCAACTGGGACGCCGATCTCGGAGAGGAGGGCGTACAGGAAGAAGAAATAACAGGTGTAGCGGTAGATGTTAAGGGTCAGGGCCCGAATGGTGGCTAAACGGTTACTGTTCTTTAGCAGTTGGTACTTATTGGACTCCAAGAATAGGTGGTCAATGATGCGGCGTCCGAGCCACAAGATGACCGCAAAAAGCAGGAATGTCAACAGGATCAGTAGGAGCTTATTCAGGCATTGCTGGAGGATCTGGTGCCAGGACAGGTCGGTGAATGCCTTGCGGACCTCCTCGATTTGCTTATTAAATTGGGCATAGCTGGCAGCGATGACCATATTATCTTTCCTCCTCGTTAATAATTAGGTCAATTTTAACAGTGAATGCCGTAAAATGTCGATAGGACAATTGTTGTTTGGGGCTGTTTTGTGATATTCTAATCGTGAATGACTCATATAGATGACCACTTAGTTAAAAAGGAGGGGTACGATGACTTTTGGACAATTAGCCGGCCTGATCGCCGCCATTGCATTTTTGATCCTGGTCGTATTTGCCTGTGTTGTGTTGAACCAGTTGACCAAGACGATGAAGGAAACCAACACCAGCATCACGCTTTTGACACGTGACATGGATAACCTGAGCAAGGAAGTCGAGGATGTCCTCGGTAACACCAATTCCCTGCTGGAAGATATCAATAAGAAGTCTAGCCAGCTTGACCCAGCTGTTAAGGCGGTTGCGGATGTCAGTCAAAGCGTGATTGATATTAACGACAGCCTTCATGAGGTGACGGAAAAGGTCAACGCGCGGCGGGAGAAAACCCAATTAGGGATGAACCTGTTGAAGACGGCTGGTAAGGCTGCCGTTATGAGTGGTATTACGCGGTTCAGAAAACGGCGCGCAGATAAGAAGGGAGTCGAGACAGATGAGTAAGAAAGTATTAATCGGCGCACTCCTGGGTAGTGTAGCAACTGCTGCGGCCTGGAAGCTTTTGCCTAATGAAAAGAAAGCAGTATTGAAGCAACGGGTTAATGAAACGGCGACCGACTTGGCCGACTGGACAACTGACTACGCCTTGGATGCGCTCGACATTGTTGATGCTAAGCTGGCTGAAACGGAAGCTACGGATCGGTTTAGCGGGGTTGTTGATGGTGTTAAGGGTGCCAAGGATAAGGCTAAGCAAAAGGCTAGTCACCTTGCTGATCGATTGACTAACGATGATTTTGATCAAGAGACGGCAGACATCCGGCGGGAACTTGCTGCTGCCGCTCATCCGGATGACAACGATGATCCAGTTGTTGACGACGACATCGTAATCGATGCTACTGATAATAAAGCTGAAGATAAAAAAGATACTAAATAAGTAAGCATACTAATAGCAACCAACTCCTTAGTAAAAAGGTGGTTGGTTGCTATTTTTTTGTTGAAAACGTTTGCCATTTTGGGGATGATCTGCTATATTAGTAAAGTTATGAAAAACTATGAAAACAGACAAGATCAGTAAAGAAAGGGCTATCTTATGGAGAAACAATCAGTAACAATTTACACCGTAGCACGTGAAGCACGGGTTTCGATGGCAACTGTTTCACGGGTTGTCAATGGTAATCCTAACGTTAAGCCAGCTACCCGCCAAAAGGTGATGGATGTCATCAAGCGGTTGAACTACCGGCCAAACGCAGTTGCTCGTGGCTTGGCTTCCAAGAAGACCACTACGGTTGGGGTTATCATTCCCCGCATCACTAATCCTTACTTTGCGGACCTGGCTTTGGGAATCGATGATATTGCCTCAATGTACAAGTACAACATCATCCTGACCAATTCCGATAACGATGATGAAAAGGTCCTCAAGGTGGTTCGGAACCTGCTGGCTAAGCAGGTCGATGGAATTATCTTCATGGGCTACAGCATGCCAGATGAACTGCGTGATGAGCTTAAGAGTAGTAATACTCCGGTAGTAGTTGCCGGTTCTGTTATCAATGATGATGAACTAGCAACTGTCCGGATTGACTATGAGAATGCTGCTAAGGAAGCAACGCTGAAACTCTTGGATAACGCCAAGGATCACGTTGCCTTTGTCACCGGTCCGCTGAAGTACGTTATCAACAGTAATGACCGGCTGTCTGGTTACAAGGCCGCCCTAGCAGAACGGCACGTGGACTTTGATGACCAGCTGGTCGTGGAAACCGATGGAACCTACCAAAGCAGTTATGACCAGGCGAAGAAGCTGGTGGAAGCTGGCGTCAAGGCTGCCTATGTCAGCAACGATAATTTGGCAGTCGGCCTGTTGAACGGTTTGACCGACAATGGGGTCAAGGTTCCTGATGACTTTGAGATCATCTCCTCAAACGACACCACCTACACCAAGATCTCCCGGCCAACGATTTCCTCGATCACCCAACCACTGTATGATATTGGTGCGATTGCAATGCGGTTGTTGACCAAGCTGATGGATGGCAATGATTCCACTACGGATGAGCAGGATGTCATCTTAGACCACGGCTTTGCACAGCGGCAATCAACGCGGTAAATTACTTTGA
>CAMFOZ010000098.1 GCA_945971245.1 uncultured Lactobacillus sp. | reverse complement strand
ACACGCCAGCCCTTAAAGCAAATGGGATTACTTTAGATTGGCCTCAACCGTGTGCGATTGGGGCACATAATCAGTCTGTGGCACAGCGCGTCAATATCTTAGCCTCAACCGTGTGCATTTAAGGCACATGCTAGCCTATTCAATTGTCTAGGCCGCGGTAGAGGGAATAGATCCACATGTTTAGGGAACGGCCGGTGCTGTTTAGCACGAGGCTAACTCAGGGGACTAGCCTATTTACCAAGGTATGGCCACACCTATTGAATTAATCAGCATATATATTATACCACAATATAGACCCGCGGCAAGGCAAAATTAAAAGCGCCATTCCCCTCGCCTGCTTGGTTCTGGGAGTGGCACTTGCTTTTATGATTTGTTTTCAGTTCTTAATAGCACGGAGCACGGCTTTGGTCTCAGCCCATGAAATATCACTGAGTCTATGTAGTCCCCAGCTATTACCCTGAGTTAGAAACACTCTCTATTATTGATAGGTCCCAACCGTGTGTGGTGATTTTAATGAGGACGATTAGCCTCAACCATATGCAATTGAAACACATACACCACTAATTTTTGCAAATTTATACGCATCCTTGGTCTCAACCGTACGTACGCTGAGTACATGCTAACTCAAGAATAGCACCAACGAGCAATATGATAGGGTTTCAACCGTATGCAATTAGAGCACATGCTAACCTTCTTGAAACATCTCGAGTGGTTAACGAATGGCCTCAACCGTATGCAATTAAAGCACATGCTAGCCTATTTCAATCATCTAGGCCACGGTAGAGAGAATAGATCCGCATGTTTAGGGAACGGCCGGTACTGTTTAGTGCGAGGCTAACTCAGGGGACTGGCCTATTTACCAAGGTATGGCCACACCTATTGAATTAATCAACACATATATTATACCACAATGTAGCTACAGGGCAAAGCAAAATTAAAGGCCACCCCCGGTGTACTTGTCTGCCGGAGATGGCACTTGCTTTTTAATATTTTAATTTCAATTTTTAACAGAAGATCAAACTTCCTGCCCCGGTGGCATCTCTCCGTATTAGGTTCCTACCGCCTAGGACATATGGTCTCGACCAGTTAAACCAGACAGTAGGTACAGCTGCCTCCACCGTCCTGTTGAGCAATCTGTGAGCCTCAGCTGCACAGCTCGTAATAGTTTCACAAGTCTCGGCCTAAGCATTGCGGCCCATGTTGGCAAAGAATAGGCCTCGGCCAGATGCCAAACACATGCTAGCCATGGCAGTCCTAATAGTAATTGCCTTATTCGGTCTTAACCGTATGCAGTTCAGACACATCCTGACTTAGTTGGTCATCCTAAGATGATTCTATCAAGGCCTCAGCCGTATACATTTTGGACGCATGTCAGCCATCCAGAAATTTCGGGGATACGGTTTGCAGGGCCTCAACCGTATGCAATTGGAGCACATGCTAGCCTATTCAATTGTCTAGGCCACGGTAGAGGGAATAGATCCACATGTTTAGGGAACGGCCGGTGCTGTTTAGTACGAGGCTAACTCAGGGGACTGGCCTATTTACCAAGGTATGGCCACACCTATTGAATTAATCAACATATATATTATACCACAATATAGACCCGCGGCAAGGCAAAATTAAAAGCGCCATTCCCCTCGCCTGCTTGGTCCCGGGGGATGACACTTGTTTTATGATTTATTTTTAATTCTTAATAGCACGCTTAGGCCTTTGCTGTCTGAACTTAGCAGCAGCTAAGACCACATATAAGGCCTCAACCGATATGCTAGCCTCAAAAAATGCTGTGTGGACAAAATAGATGGTCTCAACCGTATGAGGCAGACATGCTAGCTTGCCTATGCGTGTAGCAGTAGGGCCTCCGCCATATGCTTGGAGCACATGCTAGTCTTGAGTAGAAAGGTGAAAACAGCCTCAACCGTATACAAACTAAGCACACACCAGCCGCAATAGGATAGGTAAGCGGACTAGCCAACGGCCTCTACCGTATACGATTAAAGCACATGCTAGCCTATTCAATTGTCTAGGCCACGGTAGAGAGAATAGATCCACATGTTTAGGGAACGGCCGGTACTGTTTAGCGCGAAGCTAACTCAGGGGGCTGGCCTATTTACCAAGGTATGGCCACACCTATTGAATTAATCAACACATATATTATACCACAATGTAGACCTGCGGCAAGGCAAAATTAAAAGTGCCATTCCCCTTACCTGCTCGATTTCGGGGGATGGCACCTGTTTTTATGATTTATTTTCAGTTCTTAATAGCACGGCTTAGGTCTTCACCGTTGTTCTGGGAGAGCCTTTCTGTCAATGTAAGTCAACAATGGTCTCAACTGTGTGCGCCTGTTAGTCTTAATATTGCATCATTTTAGGATTAATGCAGGCTTCAACCGTGTGCAATTGGGGCACATGCCAGCCCTTTAAATTAAAGCAAATGGGATTACTTTAGCTAGGCCTCAACCAGATGTAGTTAGAGCATATGCTAACCTTCTTGGAACATCACGAGTAGTAAGCGCATGGTCTCAACCGTATGCAATTAAAGCACATGCTAGCCTATCCAATTGTCTAGGCCACGGTAGAGGGAATAGATCCGCATGTTTAGGGAACGGCCGGTACTGTTTAGCACGAAGCTAACTCAGGGGACTGGCCTATTTACCAGGGTATGGCCTCACCCATCGAATTAATCAACGCATATATTATACCACAATATGGTTTCAGGACAAGGCAAAATTAAGAGCACCTAAAGTATTCCTCCAGGTGCTCTTAATTGTTATTCGGTCCCATGCTATTTGAACCGTATCAAACCTCATCTGTCCAGTTTTCATCCCAGCTATACGAAGAATATGTCTTAACGAATTCCTTCACGCTTGGCATCAGGGCCTCAACGTCTGCTTTAAGTTAGCAGCTTGCTCAGTGGCTCATTCATCCCCATGTTCCAGGTCTTCAGGGCCTCATCATCGCCACTAACGAGCACCAGCAAAAGCTGCCGTACCGACTCAATGATTGCCTTGTCTGCTTCTTCCGTGGTGTAGGTTTTAATTGGATCACCATCATCAGATACAGGAATTACTGCTGGAATGTAGGCCAATAGAGAAAACTCATCCGTATTACATGGCGATACTAAGCTAACACTTATTGTCTTTCCCTGGTCGCTCAGATAGTCATTCAGCTCAATGGCGTTCATCACCAGCAAGTCCCACAGTTTCTGTTGCTTAGGATCATCGAATGTAAAATTTCCTAAATCAACGCCATAGCCTTGATACTCTACAGTTTGCATACTCATTGCAATTATCTCCTTTACTAGTTCTTATTTCTTCAACATTGCTATTATGCTTATCCACTAGTGTCTTACCTGCTGGGTCCACTAAATTTCTTCCACCGTCTTATCAATAATGTTGATCTCGCGTACTTCCAGGTGCAGGTAGTCAATGGCTTGCTGCTTAGTTAGTTCAACCAAGTCATCATCTTCAATATCGATGCCATGGTCAGCGACCTCATCGGCAAAGTCTTCCTCCACGATCTCTTTGATCTTGTCATTCATAGTTTGCCGGTCAAGAGTTTCATATTCAAGTGACATACTCTCGTTTGACCGCCAGGCATCGCAATCGTAGAGACTGTACATCAGGAAGGTTGTCTTGGCTGGTGTACTCGTGGTAGCTTCAGTAGTATCCAATAGTTGACTATTCATTGTTACTATCTCCTTTGCAGGTTCTTAATTCTTTCAACAGTTATATGATACCACATCATAGCTATTTGTCAATGCGTATACAAAATAAGTGTAAAAGAAAAACCACCCCGATAACTAGACCTGGCGAGTTGCTGGTGGTTTCCCTTGATTAGTTGTTAGTACCCTGTCACCGTCCTTGAGACGGCCGACAACTATAGTATAGCATATTGAGTCACCCCGTGTAGTTCATCATCACACGGCATTCATCCCATGACTAAAGTCACGGGCTTTCTGACGCCTATTTTAAGTAAAGTTATTATCGACCGGTCAGCATTATGCTGCTGACCAGCACACATATTAGAGCACACTAGCTGATCAGCTTACTCATCAGGTACTGAGCCAAGTCATCCCCAATTTTTGGAATAATGCCATGCTCCAGTGGTGAAGAATACGGAGAGGTGCTGTCACTGATCTGGCCCACAAACTCATCTGGCTCCATGCCCCCCATAATTAGTTTGCCATCTGTGTTTTTAGTCAAAAAAGTGTTCCTCTCAACGTGTTCCAGTGGCCCATAGATAACCCGATTATCAAATTGGCTCAGTAAAAGTTTGCTGTTCTTGCCTTGCCAGGAACTATCAATAGCTACGATCCAAGCACCAGTCAGCATTGCCTTCTGAATAATTTCTCGATTGCTTTTTCTCCTAGTGACCTTGTTAACGTGATTGATGATCAGCATCTGCCCCTGCTGCCCGCTGGAAAGCTTATCAAGGGCTAGCCCATAGCCCGCCTGCTCAATCATCTCAGCTGCCCACTGGTCACTTTCATCCCCCATCATAGCAATTTTCAGATCCTCTGGGTTAGCTGCATCAAAAAGGCTAAATAAAGTTGCTCGAAGGAAATTAGTGGTTGGCCCAGCATTTGGGGATAATACCGCTAAGTGCGGGTTCTCGGGGTTGAACACATACTCAACCAAGCCCCCGGCTTCTTTATAGGCAATCTCTTCACTAATGGCCTCAAAGTCATCCCCAATACGATTACCTAACACAATAGTTGCATGGCTGCCTAAATGGGAGTGGCGTTGTTCTAGCAAATGTAGGAATGTTGGGTGATCCTTATCTGGGCTAGTTAAATTATGCCGGTTCTTGGCCGGGCCAAAGCCTTCCGAGCCCTTAAATAGGCTTACTAGGTCCTTAGGATAGTAGTAGCGGCGGTTCGTAGCCGTCCGGCGGGCCTTCAGGATGCCCTTGCTATCCCAGCGCTGCAATGTTTTTACTGATACTCCAGCCAAGTTGGAGACCTCTTTTGGCTTCAGCCGGCGGTTTGTCTCCATGGTGTCCAAGACGTTCATTTTAACAGTTCCTTTCATCTTGCTGTTTACATTTTATCCTTAAAAACATAGACAAATGTATATTTAGGCATTATTATAATGGTATGATTAAGCAATGTAAAGGAGCAGACGCATATGTATCAATCAAATGACGAAGCCCTGGCCACTATTTACCAGACCAAGGACTACCGTAAATTCAAGCTGAACGATTTTAACCGTGACCTTAGTGAGCGGCGAATTGAATCATTAAAAAAAGAGTTTCGACATAATCATAACGTTCCACCAATTGAGGTGTCCCCTGATGGCGACGGCAAACTGGTGATTGTTGACGGCCAACACCGGTTTGCTGCCCTGCAAGCTTTGGGAATGCCGGTAGCCTATTATGCAACCTACCTAAAGGACTATGACACAACCCAGGGGATGCGGTCTCGAAACAAAGGTAAGGCCTGGAGCTCAATGGACACCGTAGTTTCGTTTGCTAACAACCCCCATAATGCCGGATCTGTCCGGGAACAATATAAGAGCCTGCTATACCTGATTAAGGCCACTCAGCTGCAGATCGGCCGGGTGCCGTTCATCCCCTTAATCGAGATGGCCGAGGGCATCAACCGGGCAATTGATCAACCGCTGTTCAAGCGTCAAGACTATAGCTGGCAGAATGGTAAATTCCAGATGCGAGATAGTGATAGTTTCTTAAATACTATTGGCCGGATCCACCAGTTGCAGAAGAACGTGGCTCATTTTTCGATGAAGGCTGCTACCTTCCGAGCCCTCTTCACGATGTGTACGGATGATGATATTAATTTGGACTACTTTGCCGACCTGATTAATCAGAATCGATCCGCTTTTGAGAATATCATTACCCAGAATAACGACGCTACTGTTCTAACACAGCTATTAGGCTTCTATAACTCTCAAGTATTAATCAAGCCACAATACCATGCTAAGGTGTTAGCTAGTGCTAAAGGTGTTACTGGTCGCGTCGTAATGCAAGGGCCAAAGTTTTCTTCCGAGTTGTTTCTAAAGTAGTCTGATTGTTATCAGCGAACAAACATAAGCGTGCGGGGATGGCCTTTAGGACTAGTCATAGTTCTAAGCATCCCCACTAGTTATCTTTGCAACCGATCCTTTGCTATGTAGAATTTGAGGTGAATACAGTGATTACTATTTGTGGCAAAGAATATAAGGACATTACCAGTTGTGCAAAACAGCACCATATTAAGCCAGGGACTCTATACTATCGTCTTAGGAAGTATGGATATAACAACCCAGCCGTTCTCGGGCCTAACGAACGGGAAGTCACTATACTTGGTAAAACTTATCCCAGCCTAGCCGTTTGTGCCCGCCAGCACGGCCTTCGGGTGGGAGTGCTCCAGAAAAGAATAGATCGTTATGGTGCCGATTGCCCACTTCTATTTTGCAAGGTACATATTACTAACCCGAGTCAACCACCACGCCCTAAAGGACGTGGCTTGTGAGCAAACACCCTTCTGATGA
>CAMFOZ010000097.1 GCA_945971245.1 uncultured Lactobacillus sp. | reverse complement strand
TCTTGGCCATGCCAAACTTCCAAGTGCCGTCAAGGTACTGGTCAAAGCCCTGACAAGTAAATGGTGCCTTAATACGCCCATGTACAGTATTAATTGACATAACATGATTGGCTTTTACCGACCAGTCACGGTTCCGCTGTAAATCTAGTTGTGGGCGTTTGAAGCTAATTGGCCGCCATAGCCAACCCAAGTCTCGTGGGGCTGATTGCCATATATTGTTGCCAAACTGATCTTGCTTACCAGAATTGTAACGGTATGGGTGTTGTGCTAGTTGTGCTTTAACCGTACGATAACGGGCCACAACGGTACGAATTGCTGATTGAGCCATTTGAGCTTTTAACCCATAGTCAGTCCGCAATTGATGGTAAAGTGCTCGGTTCAACTTAGCCTGTGACATTTCAAAATCATGGTTAAACATAAACTTCGAGGCTTCATTGCAGGCTTTCCGATATTGATCCATGGATAGGGACAAAGCCTTAGTATCAAATATGGACTGCGGCTTGATCTTAATTTTAATTGTAATTGACTGTTGCATAAGGTTCACCTCACTTTCTTCATAGCTATATTATAGCATATAATGCTATGAAATCTTTGAAAATAGAGAAAAAAAGCGCCTAAGGCACTTAGGTGGGGGCTTCCCTCCCGTCACTAAAGTAACGGGTCTCCAGCCCTAACTAGTCAATGAATGAATTTTATCGACACCTTTAGTATACCGCGATGGTTCTGTAATATTCCAAACCGACCAAAAACATCCCCGGTAAGATCTGGCAACCGTCACTATTTCATGGCAGTCATTCAATTCTTACCGGGGATGCTCAATATCAGCGTGCATGAGAAAACACAACTAAGACAATCATCAACCTGTAATAAGTATACCGCTATTGACCTGTAATATTCTGCTTCTGATCTAAAAAGCATCCCCCACAAGTGACTCAACTCTGGCTGTCTATCGTTGTGTCTCCTGTAGGGGATGTCTTGAAGAAATTAAGGTTGATTTATGTCTGATCGACACTGATAGTATACCGCGTAGCGTCTGTAATGTACTAGCCCTAATCGCAACACAGTCAAAAAAAGCATCCCCGGTAAGATCTAGTAACTGTCACTATTTCATGGCAGTCATTCAATTCTTACCGGGGATGCTCAATATCAGCGTGTGAGAAAACACAACTAAGACCAGCTGCCCGGTACTATAATGCCAAGCTTGCAGTTCACGAGCTTTGCAGCTCAGAAGTAATAACGCATTATATGCTCCTTCGTGCAGTGACCACGTTTGGGTGGCTGGTAGTAGCACCCTCTGTTAACAACGTATTAGTCATTAACGCTAGAAAATTGTTCGGCGTGGTTCTCGCCGGCATTGATAGTATACCGCGGGGCTCTGCAATGTACTAGTCCTATTTACATAATTGAAAAGCATCCCCAGTTGGGCCTCAATCGGCTAACATTGTTGAGACCCTGCTCAGGAATGCTTTCTGGTGAAGTTGAACGTGCCTTCAGTATAACGCCCTTACTCTGTAATGTTCCAATCCCTCCGTAAGTAAAAGGCATCCCCAAGCTGGCTCACGGCCAATTATTGACTGCTAGAGTTCAGCTCAGGGATGCCTTTCATGTTTACACTCAAATGGTGATTAATTCACCACCTCAAGGCTAACTTACTTGGCGACCCGTTGCCTTGAGAATTTCAGCATGGCTATATTTTACCATTCTCTGGTTAGCTCGGTAACCCAATCAAAAAGCATCCCCAGCTTAGTACCTGGCCATTATGCGTCGGCTAGCTAAGCGAGGATGCTTTGAGGTAGGACATACGCTAATACGATTTGTTGAGTAAATTTTGCCGGTGTATTCTCATCGACTCTCTCAGTATAACGCACTAGGCCTGTAATGTGGCTGGTGGTTTGTTGGTCTTGCTACTAGTCCCTGGTCCTTTACACAAGAACATCCCCACTCAGTGTCAGCTCGCTGGTTATCACTGACCCTCGGTGGGGATATTCCCTGTGTATGTGAAATGGCCGACTCTTCATCGGCTTCTCTTAATATAGCACAGTAATGTTACGACACTGCTGAGCTGTGTTAGCCTGCTTGCTTAACCTTCGTACTCTACTGGGTCAGCACTCAATGGTCGCTGGCAGTATGGGCAAGTCACCCGGCCAAAGCGCATCTTCAAGTAGTGGTACCGGAAGAAGCTCATTGTGAAGTGCTCATGACAATAGTTGCAGACTAGGTTCTTCTTTCCAAACATGTTGTTGCTGTGTCCTTCTCTCGTTTGTTCTTGGCTTATCGTATTCATCCCCGCTCCCAGCTATTGGGTAAGTAAACTAGCTGGGTAAAGCTGCTGAACAGGTGCTGGTACCATACCGTACTGTTGCCATCCCCAGCAATTGCTTTCACCAGTATTTTTTCCCTTCTGTTTTGGGAATCAATCCGCGAAAAAGCGTCAGCCAAGTTACTCATGCCCTTGGTCAACGCCTCTTCGTAAAGCCGTAAATCTTAGTAAAGTTCAACACCTATATCTTACCACTTGTTATTCTAGCCTACCACCTATCGCCTGATCTGAGGGCTTACTATCAGCCATAGTTACACCGCTATCAGTGCTGATTATAATCGCCTCTTGCCTAGTGCTAGTTACTTGCCGGTTGCTGGTCATCCCCTGCTACAAGGCCACGTGGAAGCTGGTTATCATCCCCTGCTACGGTCTTTTACCCCTTGCTGGTTAGCATTCTCCTTCTGTACAGGCTTATCTGGCTGGTTGCTGCTGATCTTCTCTATTCTGCTTATTCTTGCTCTGCTCTATATTCTGCACTCTGTGGGTTAGCATTTGCCTTATCGCCCTGCTCAATGCCCACTATTTCTTTTCTATGGGCTTTCATCCCCAGCCCTGGGTGAATTATCCTCTCTACCGTAAAACAGCTTAGACGGCCTTATAACGCATTTTAAGGGCGTAAGACATTTGTGGCTTTTCCGTTTCCTCTGTTCCTGCCTTTCTGTGCTTCCTTTTCCTGTGTAATAGCGTGCTTGTCTTACGTGGAATGGCCTTGGTATGGGGCCGACTGTGGTATTTGTGTCTTGCCGGCTGTCATCCCCACATGGCCGGCTGGATCATGTAGCCGAAGTGGCAGTTGCTTAGGGGATTGCCCCTAATTGGCTGGTTGCTTAATGGCTCTGGCCTGATCTAGTTCTATTCTGCTTAGCCGAGCCTATTTTGTGACTTTGCTTTTGCTCTATTACCCTGCTCAGGGCTCACTGCTTCTTCCCTGTGAGTTTTTGTTTCCTTTTCTGGATAATTTATCCTTGCAAACTAAAAAGTCCTTATAAGCGCTTAGACGGCCTTATAAGGGTATTACTGTTTTTAGCTATTTTGATTGCCTGTTGGTGGTGTGAAAAGCAAAGGCACTATCGGCTGGCTTAACTGTACTTACTGCACTAGGTATCTAGTTTCCCGTGATTTTCAGCATGTAGTATTCAGCCAAGTGCCGCTTTCTTCAGTGAACTGTTTAGAAAGCCCTGGCCCCCTTTTATGATCGCTGATCCAGGAATGCCTGTTGGTCCCTATTTTCTGCTAGTGTTCCTGGCGTGGCAAATATGTTATTTATCATCATCAAGACAAAAAGAAAAGCGGCCCTGTTCGTTATTCAGAACCGCTTCTCTTTATTTACTCATTGATTAAGGACCGGCAATGACAGTTAAAAGCTGGTCCCATTCCTCAAACTGTCCGTGCAGGGGCGCTAGGAATGCCCTTTAACAGCTTGATTGCCGTTATTGTACCCGCTCCTTCCTACGCCGTCAAGCCTTTAGCCTTCTTTCGGCCCCTCTTTGGTCCTTTACCTGGCCTGCTTTTTTCCTTTGCTTAGAAGAGCTTCTTGCTGAACAGATTTGCCTGGGTACTAAGTGAGACTGTTAGCGGGGCCTGGCCGGCAAGTTGATTGTGGTGGCTGGTGGCAACTGCTTACTGGCTGGCGAGGGAGTGAGGGGGATCGCTGTGCTTCTCAGATGATTGCCTGCTGTGCTTTCGGGCGATGGCTTACTGCACTTCTGGGTGACTGCCTGCTGTACTTTTAGACAACAACCGGGTGAGATATACAAGCGCTTGTTAACGGGTTTTGCTGCTTCGGCCAAGCTTTTTTCCGGTTTTTCTTAGTATTACTATTGACAATTATATATGGTGTGATATTATATAGTTGTTAAAAGGAACAAAGCATTTTTACAAAGGAGTTTGATTTATTATGACTACTGGATTGACTAACAACACTACCACTACTGTTAAGCACCTGCTCAACCAGTCCTCTTACCGCCCGCTTCCGGATGAAGTGATGAACGCCATTGCTTGGCTGGATAGTATCACTGGTGACGATGCCTACTTCATGGCTGAGAACTTAGAACTCAACGGTGGGAAGCTTAGTGATAAGACCATTGTGGTGACCTACAATCGCCCACAACACCGGGACACCGATCAAGCCGAACTCAACTTCAACCTGGACAGTCACGACTTCTGGATCTCCGGCCAGCTCAACGGCCTGGACATGAACCAAGTGGACAACTTCGAACGCCTCCCACTTGAGAAGATGCAAGCCCTGGTGGCCAAGGCCATGAACTAGTGTTACCCTAAACCTATTCGATTATCTCTTCTATTGGCTCCGGCTCCACTGCCGGGGGCCCTTTTACTTAACGATTTAGTCCGGAAAGAAGGCACAACATGTCACAACCAATTAAACCGACGGACCCGCAATGGCCCAAAATTAAGGGTGCCGACCTTGAGCACCTACCTACCAGGTCACCCGACGGTCGCTACCTGTACGCCTACGATGTCACCAATTACGACCCCGCCGACCCGGAGCACACCCTGGGCGTTACCATCACGGACAATGCTAAACTCATACAGAACCTGCGGCGGAATGCTGGCAAGATCCTCCGTCATTCCGAAAGCGGCTTGGACGTTACCAACTGATCTGGCTATAGGAAGACCCGTTGGAGCCCGGTGCAAAGCCATTTCGGCATGAATGCAACTAAAATACAATTTTCCTTTGATCCTGCAACCGGATAAATTAAAAGCCACCTGGATAAGACTGCAATGGCCTTGTCAGGGTGGCTATTTGTTTGCTCATTTATCCTTGGGCCCGCTTGGACCACTGTTTCGCCATGCAAACTTGGTCCCCTGTTTCAGTGGACCATCTTGGCCCGAACCCTTCTCGGCCTGTTTTCAAGCCCTTAAACACACTAAAAGCCCCGGAGTTCTTCTCCAGGGCTTCCTTGTTTTCTTGACTTGTTATCGTGACTTGTAATTGTTGGTCTTGAGCTAGTAAAACCGGCCCAGCAGGATCACCAGTGGGGCGGCCACCAGCAACATTGCTACTAAGCTCACCGCCACGTAGATCCAGTTGTCGTTGTCGTGGGCCAGCTGCCGGTCCTCGACTGATTGTCCTTGCCGGCCCGCGGCCCAGATACCAAAGGCAAACACGGCTACTACTCCCAGGGCCATCACCGGCACCAGAGCTACCGGCAGTAATGCGGTCCCGTAGATCAAGGCAGCTGCAATGTCAATGCCCAGCAGCAGGCCGCTCGTCAGCAGGTAGATGATTGCCGGCAAGGCCAGTGACCGGGCGAGGTGTTTGGCTTCTTTTGTCATGATATATCGCTCCCTCTAGTTCTTTTTTCTTCAACAGATATATTATACCACATTAAAGGTGGGCCGCAATACTCTTTGACCTAGACACACTAAAAGCCCTGGAGCTTCCTCCGGGGCTTTTCCTATCCATGTTGTTGGTCGTTGCCTTAGCGTGCAGTGGTGTGTATTAAAAGATGATTTTAGTTAGGAGAGGAACTTTCAGCTCCTTTATGCGATTTTTTCTTACCACACGTTGCTCGGCCCTTTGCCAACAACTATATTATACCGCCTGACGGCGGGGATGTTCCCTCAGACGCCTGTTTCGTTTTAGATCGCACCTTCCTAGGCAAACCAAAAGCACCGTGCCCAGGCTTATTACGGCTTACTTGGCACGGTGCTTCGTCTCAATGTTACTAGAGGTGCGACCCGTTAGTCTCTCTAGTACGGTTTGGCAAGCTTGGAGGCCTTGCCGTGCTGACGGTGGTTGTCATCAGCACTCTTTTATCTTACCACCCCGCCCTGTAATATTCCGGGCAAGCTAAAAGCCCCGCGTGATCTTCCTAGATCCCCGTGGGGTTCATTGTCGGCCCGGCAGTTCCCCGGCCCGCAAGGCAGTAGGTGTTAAGGCTTGAGAGGTGGAAGTTCAACTCCTTCCACGATTATTCCGCCCCGCTTTGGCTTCACCCGGCCGGCACCTTTATTCTAGGCCCTTTTCGTTGTAATCGCCCCTTTTTGTCCTCTTCTCGCTTATTAAAATGCCACCCCCTTGCCGTGTGGCGCGGGGATGGCACTCGCTTTTTATAATTTATTTCTAATCATCAATCCACATTAGGCCTCAACCGTTATGCTGAGGGACATGTTAGCCTCAGCTCTTTCTGTAACGATATATAGTGGTGGTCTTAACCGTATGCAGTTAGAGCACACGCCAGCCCTTAAAGCAAATGGGATTACTTTAGATTGGCCTCAACCGTGTGC
>CAMFOZ010000096.1 GCA_945971245.1 uncultured Lactobacillus sp. | reverse complement strand
CGTGCAAATTCTAGTGTTTCCGTAATTTTGTGATTCATTCTCATTCTTCCTTCACTTAAGCGTATTGATCACTAATTGGGCCAATGCCGGTGTTTGATTGATCATAAACTGGGCCAGCCCTGAGTTAGCCAGCTGCATTTGCCACCAACCAGCCGGCCATAACTGGAGAATTACCAGGGCCACGTAGATCACTACGTAGCCAATGATCAAAGACAGGATCCCTCCAGCCAGCCGGTCAAAGGTGCCGATAATCGGTAACCGTTTAATCCAACGGAGTTTACCGATCCCCCAGTGGCAAAGCGTCGAGACCAGGGTAAAAATCACCAGAAAGGCAATGCCGTTATAGAAAAAGGCGTTATTGTCAACCGCCTTCAGGACCGTCGTTGAATACGCCGCGCTCTGGCTGACGTCGGGTAGCAAGCTGCTCAAACCGCCACCGAGCGCCCGGGCACCCCATTTGGCAATCATCCAGCTGACCAGGTAGGTGCCCGTGTACAGGGCCATCATCAACAGGCCACGGCGGTGACCATTGATGAAGCAGCCAATCAGGATCAAAATAATTAACGTTGTTAGAATCATATTATTGCCCTATCGATAGAAAAGGGAAGTAACAGCACCATGGCCATCACTTCCCGATTACTCGCTATATTTTAAGCATTAAAGTTCCCATCATCATCGAGGAAGGTGTTAAGGACCTGTTCAACCATGTCCCATTCCTTATCATCCTCAATCGGTACTAAGTCCTGGCCATCGCCGTCTTCGTTATCTGCAACGATGTAAGCCTGGATATCAACTGAATCATCATTCTCCTGTTCAGCAGGATAAATGAAGATGTAGGACTTACCATAATCATCAGAATCAAAGGTAAATAACTCCTTGAAGAGCTGTTCGTTACCGTCCTCGTCGATCAGGGTGATTAAGTTTTCATCGTTATTAGATTGTTGTTTGCTCATATCAATTCATCCTTATTTTAATTTCTGGACTAAGCGGCCGTGACGATCCAAGTAACTCTGCAAGATAAAGGTTGCAGCGACTTCATCGATCACCTTTTTTTGCTTGGCCCGGGAGATGTCGGCTTCTTCGACCAACATCCGGTGAGCCTCAACGGTAGTTAGTCGTTCGTCTTGGAAATCAACGGGGATATCGGGAAAACGTTGGGTGAGGAGTTCACCATAGTGCTTGGAAGCATCTACCCGCGGCCCCTCCGTATTGTTCATGTTCTTCGGTAGGCCGACCACGAATCCCGCAACCTTTTCCTTGGCCACCAGCTCGGCAACGCGGTCAATCCCAAAGACTTCATTATCCTCGTCAATGGGAATGATCTCAACTGCCTGCGCTGTCCAGCCCAAGGGATCACTAACCGCAATCCCGACTGTCTTTGAACCGACGTCCAGACCCATTAGTCTCATTTAGTCTCACCATTATTCTTCAGATACGACACAACTAATTCCTCAATGATCTCGTCACGTTCGTGCTGGCGGATCAAATTCCGGGCATCATTTAAACGGGGAATGTATGCCGGATCACCAGACAGAAGGTAACCCACAATCTGGTTGATCGGGTTGTAGCCCTTTTCCTCTAAGGATTCATATACCGTCTTGAGGGTATCCTTGATATTCTTCTGCCGTTCCTGACCAAAGTCATAGAACATTGTTTCATCATTATTGGTAGTCATAAATCGTCACCTCCGGCTAGTCTCTTAGTTGTATATTCTACTATAAATATTACTAAATCACAATTGTGACGTCCCTTAGATAAAAAATAAGGATAACCGGGGAGCCCTCGGTTATCCTTATTGCATAATTACAGTTACTTATCCATGTATTTCTTGGCAAGCTTCAGTGCATCCTGGATCCCGGCTGGGTTCTTCCCACCAGCCTGGGCCAGGTTTGGCCGACCGCCACCGCCACCATTAATGGCCTTGGCGATGGACTTGATCAGGTCACCAGCCTTTAAGCCGGCCTTAACCTTGTCGTCACTTACGGCAACCAGCAAGTTGGCCTTGTCGCCGTTGGCTGTTCCGAGAACCAATACGTCGGAGAGCTTCTTAGCCCGCCAGCTATCAGCCAGTTGACGAAGCTGGCCCATTCCAGCAACCTTGACCTCAGCGGCGATCAGGCTACCTTGCTTGGTGTCCTGAACGTTTTCAAAGACGTTATTAGCCTGTTGAGCAGCGATCTTAGCTTCCAGATCAGCACTCTTCTTCTGGGCTTCCTTCAGGTCAGCTTGCAGAGCTGCTACCTGGTGAGGGACCTCCTTGATTTGGGCAGTCTTCAATTCTGCTGCCGTCTGTTCAAGCAGGTTATCGCGATCCTGGAGGAACTTGAAGGCGTCGCTAGAGGTAACGGCTTCGATCCGCCGAACACCGGCGCCAACCCCACCTTCGGAAACGATCTTGAAGAGACCCAGTTCGTTGGTGTTCTTGACGTGATCACCACCACAGAATTCGGTGTTGTAATCACCAATCTTAACGACCCGAACCTTGTCGCCGTACTTGTCGGAGAAGAGGGCAATGGCACCCATCTCCTTGGCTGAGTCGATGTCGGTTTCAACGGTCTTAACCGGAATTTCCTTCCAGATCTGCTCGTTGACCATCTGTTCAACTGCCTGCAGGTCCTTAGCCGTAACCTGGCCAAAGTGGTTGAAGTCAAAACGCAGGTAGTGTTCTTCAACCAGTGAACCAGCCTGTTGAGTGTGACCACCCAAGACGTTCCGCAATGCCTGGTCAAGCAAGTGGGTTGCGGTGTGGTTCTTCTCGATCTTCAAGTGACGCAGACGATCAACAACCAGCTTGTAACGAGCACCCTTCTTCAGTGGGGCCGTCAGTTCAACCCGGTGCAGGTTCTGTTGGTTTGGCGCATGCTGAACATCAACAACCCGGCCGACCTTCTTGCCGTAGTTATCGATGATGTCACCAGTATCGGCAACCTGGCCACCCATTTCGGCATAGAATGGGGTAACGTCAAAGATGACTTCGATGTCCTTGTCATCGGCGTCGGCAGAATCAGCCTGCTTACCATCATGAGCCAGACCGATGACTTTAGCATTATCGACCGTCAGATCAGTGTAACCAACGTACTTGCTGTCTTCCTTGAAGTCGGTCCACAGGTCCGTTTGAACACCCATCCCGTTGTCCATGTCACGAGCGTTCCGGGCCCGGTTCTGCTGTTCAGTCATCGCTGCCTCGAAGCCCTTCTGGTCTACCGTCAGGCCCTCGTCGCTAGCGTATTCCTTCGTCAGTTCAATTGGGAAACCGTAAGTATCATAGAGTTTGAAGGCCGTCTTACCATCGATCTCGTTGGTGCCGTTTTGCTTGGCTTCAGCGATCACGTTGTTCAAGAGGTTCAAACCACCGTTCAGGGTTGCACTGAAGCGGTCTTCTTCGGACTTGATGACGGAAGCGATGTAGTCGGCATTCTCTAGGACATCTGGGTAGTAGTCCTGCATGATTTTACCAACCGTTGGGACCATCTTAGCCAGGAATGGTTCATCAATACCCAGCTTCTTACCGGCAACTACGGCCCGCCGCAGCAGCCGCCGAATGACGTAGCCACGACCCATGTTGGATGGCAGGGCGCCGTCACCGATGGCAAAGGTAATGGTCCGAATGTGGTCGGCAATGATCTTAAATTGGATATCGTCTTCCTTGTTCTTGCCGTACTTCTTCGTTCCGCTGAACTTTTCAGTCTGCTTGATCAGAGGCATGAAGAGATCGGTTTCGAAGTTAGTTGGGGCGTTTTCAAAGATGGAAACTACCCGTTCGAGACCCATCCCGGTATCAATGTTCTTGTGCGGCAATGGTTCGTAGGTGTCCTCAGGGGTGTGGTTGAACTGACTGAAGACAATGTTCCAGATCTCCAGGTAACGTTCGTTTTCACCACCAGGGTAGTTCTCTGGATCGTCATCAGCCAGGTTATTAAATTCCTGACCACGGTCATAGAAGATTTCGGTATCAGGACCGGATGGACCCTGACCAATGTCCCAGAAGTTATCCTCGTCCGGGATCAGGTGGTCCTTGGCAACACCGACTTCACGCCACTTGTTGTAAGCATCGTGGTCCTTTGGGTAGTAGGTGATGTAGAGCCGTTCTGGATCAAAGCCGAACCACTTGTCGCTAGTCAGCAGTTCCCAGGCCCAAGGAATAACCTCGTTCTTGAAGTAGTCACCAACGGAGAAGTTCCCCAGCATTTCAAACATGGTGTGGTGCCGAGCAGTCTTCCCAACGTTTTCGATATCGTTGGTCCGAATACTCTTCTGTGAGGAAGTCATCCGTGGATTTTCCGGAACAACCTTCCCATCAAAGTACTTCTTCATCGTGGCAACCCCAGAGTTGATCCACAGCAGTGTTGGGTCATTGACTGGAACCAAGGATGCACTTGGCATGATCTTGTGCCCGTGTTCTTCGAAGAACTTCAGGTACATCCGCCGAACTTGAGCACTGTTCAGCTTCTTCAGCTTTTTCATAATATCTCCCTTTCTAAAAAAACAAAATCCATCCTTGCGATCAGAGACGCCGGACGACGCGGTACCACTCTGTTTGCAACGATGGATTTCGTTTACCTCTTATTTCTCGACTAACTGCCGAGTTGAATATCAAATTTTATGAATGGGGAGCACCCGTCAGGCAGTCATCGGCCGTCGCAGCATCCCGACCGTTTCTGAAAATCATACCTAACCGGCATATCCCAAACGAACCATATTATAGCGAACTTAGCCGCCAAAATCAACGGGCATTCCGTTCCCGCCGATGTTGCCGTTGACGCTGGCGTTTGGCCTTACGAATCTTGTGGCGAAGCTCTAACTTACGCTTCTGTTGCTCATCTTCCTTGATGTCCCGCTTAATCCGCTTCTTGTAGCCGGGCTTAACCCGCTTCTTGGTCTTCTTGACAAAGCCCTTCATCGATGGATCCAGCTCAGATTGCTTGCGCCGGTACTTCTTCCGCCGGTTCCGATCGTGGGTGGTAACTAACCGGCCACCCCGGAATTCCTTCGGGACAAACTTAATGCCCCGCTCTTCCAGCTTATCGATTAATTCATCTTCCGCTGGTGCGTACAAGGTGATTGCCGTCCCGGTCATCCCGTTTCGACCAGTCCGCCCAACCCGGTGAACAAAGTATTCGAGGTCGGTCGGAATATCGTCGTTAATCACCAGGGAAACCCCGTCGATATCAATTCCCCGGGCAGCCAGGTCCGTGGCCACCACGTATTGATAATCCAGGTTACGAACCTGTCGCATGGTCCGCTTCCGCCGGCGGGCCTCCAAGCCCCCGTGGATCATAGCAACCTTGAGACCCTGCCCCTCTAGGTAACGGGTCAGTTCCTCGACCCGCTCCTTGGTGTTAGCAAAGACGAGGGCCAAGTACGGTTCACCCATGGTCAGGAGCCGATAGATCAGTTGGTTCTTGTCCTGTCCCTTAGTTGACATCAACCAGTTTTGGACATCGGGATTGATGACCGCCTGGGTAGGAATCTCCTCAACCTGTGGATTAGCCATGTACTTCTTTAAGAACGGCCGCAACTTCTTGGGAATCGTTGCCGAAAAGACCATCATCTGGAGGTCTTCGGGGAAGTTGCTGGCGATCTGGTCAACCTGTTCCAGGAAGCCCATGTCCAGGGTCATGTCCGCCTCATCAACGACAAACATCGTTGCCGTGTGGATGTCCAAGGCCTGACTCTTAATCAAGTCGAGAACCCGGCCGGGCGTCCCGATTACCAATTGCGGCTGTTTCCGCGCCAGTTGGTCAAGCTGGTGTTGCTTATCGGTTCCCCCGACGTAATTATGAATCGTCAGTGGTTGGGGGGCAAATTTATTCAGTTGCTTAGCTGCCCCGTAAATCTGGTAGGCCAGCTCCCGACTTGGGGTGGTGATTACCGCCTGGACGGCCTGAACTTCGGGATCAATCCGGGCAAAGAGCGGCAGGAGGAAAGCGTGGGTCTTACCACTCCCGGTTGCCGATTGGCCGACAACACTCTGCCCCTTCAAGATATCGGGAATTACCCGCTCCTGGATGGCAGTCGGCTGGTAGAAGTTAATCGCCTGAACCGCCTTGATTAGGTACGGCGGTAGCTTAAAGTTCTTAAACTTATTTTCAGTCATTAGTCAGTTCCTTTCGGTTATTTCGTTGCGTAATCCGTCGTCAGTTGGTCAAGTTCACTAATTACCTGCTTGATCTCTTCCTGATCCTTGGCCTTGGCACCGCTGGCGAGTTCGTGACCCCCACCATCATGCTGCTTGGCGAGGCCATTGATTGCGGGACCCTTGGAACGCAGGCGGATCCGGTAGTGACCATCCGTCTGCTCGACGAAGATCGCCCAGGCGCTGACGTCCTTAATCCGCCCTGGCAGAGATACGACCGCAGAAGTCCCGGCCTCAGTCAGGCCAAACTTATCCAACAGTTCATTAGTCAAGACCACATAGGCTGCACCATGATCCAGGATGGTCAGGTGTTCATAAACGTATGCCGACAACCGAGCCAGTGGCAAGGTAATCTCGTTCTCCCGTCGACTGATAGCGGCCGCATCTGCGCCGGCCGCCATCAGGGCACCGGCAACTAACATTGTCCGCGGTGTCGTGGCCGGGTAGAGGAAGCGCCCGGTATCACCGATGATCCCGGCATAGAGGGCACTGGCCGCCTTCTTGGGCATCTTCAGTTCTTTAGCAAAGTGCTGGTAGAATGCGTAGATCATTTCCGAGCAGCTGGAGGCATCCGGTTCAACCCACATCAGATCACCAAACGGCTCGTCGTTCGGGTGGTGATCAATTTTGATCAGCTCATCGCCATTGTCAAAGCGGCGATCATCGATCCGGGGCGCATTCGCGGTATCAGTAACGATCACCAGGGCGT
>CAMFOZ010000095.1 GCA_945971245.1 uncultured Lactobacillus sp. | reverse complement strand
GTATGTCACTGATGAGCAACTACTTTTTTTCTAACTTAAATTGACATTTCGGGACATTAATAGAAAATTAGAGGCGGTAAAGAGAGTAGTTGGTGAGACAAGATATGATGGTATTAGATCCTTACATATACGCGTTGCTGTCTTTAATTGGAAGTACTAGTTGCTTAATTGTTATGTCGCCTTCCTTTTATTACCAATTTATGAATATATTCTTTATTATTAGCATTAATATCAGTGCTTAATTTGGTTAGGATAGTAGTTCCCTCTTTTTGGACGGTCGATTAAATGTGCTTTAGAAAGTGAGGTAAGCGCAAAACCAAGTCGTGTCATGAAAGGTTGATAATTTCTTCCAGTTTTTTGTGACCTAACAAATTTCAGTGAATCGTTAGGAATGCTATCAATATTCTTTACTAAATATTCAGCTTAGACTTATTATAATCATCAATAAATCGCTTTTACAAAAAGCATTAAAAATAATGTTAAAAAAGTGTTGACAAATGAGAACATTATCATTAATATTTAATACAGCAATTAATTGAACAAAGGAAATGCTTTGAGAGGAACAGTAAGAATTTACGAAGTGCGTAGAGAGCTCTCATGAATGGTGAAAGAGAGACACGGGGTAATTTCTGAAAATCATCCTTGAGCATTGTAACTTGAACTAATAGTAAAGTTACCAGGAATGCACCCTTTATCGTGCCAGCGTATGAATACGTACGTCAGAGGTTTAGTCAGTGATGACTAAATGAAATTAGGTGGTAACACGGTAAATGGATCGTCCTAAGCAGCATAAGTTGTAGCGCTGCTTAGGGGATTTTTTTTTTGTTCAATTAAAGCAAGCTTTCCAAGTGAGGGGGAAGAACATGGAATCCGACATTACTGATATTATTAAGATTAAAATTAGATTAAAGAGAGATTATATTATAAGCCTTACGGGAGGAATTTATTATGAGAATGAACAAGAAGGTATTAACTTTAGCCGGTGTGGCTTTAACAGCAATGTCCTTAGCAGCCTGTGGTAATAACGATAAAAATAAAGCAAGTGGTGACTTAAACGTTACTTTAAAAGCAAATCCAGTTACGCTAGATCCTGCTAAAACAATTGAAACACCAAGTTCATCGATGCAAACACAGTCATTTGAAGGGCTTTTAAAGTATGACAAAAACAATAAGGTGGTTCTTGGTGAAGCTGCTAGTCAACCAAAAGTTACGAATGATGGTAAGACATGGACCTTCACTTTAAAGAAGGGGCTGAAATGGAGTAACGGTGATCCTGTTACTGCTCAAGATTATGTAGCCTCGATGCGACACTGGGCAGATCCAAAAACTAAGTCACAAGCTGCTGATCACATTGCTGATCTAGAAAACTACGAACAAGTTTCTAAAGGTCAAGCCCCAACATCAGCACTTGGCGTTAAAGCGCTCGGAAAAGATAAGGTGCAATTTACATTTAGTAAAAAGTTACCAACGGTTAATGTTCGGAACAACTTTGCTTCTAACTTAAAGCCAGTTAACCACAAAGTCCTGGCAAAAGAAGGAAGCGAGTATGGTTCAACTTCCGATAAGGCCGTTTATAACGGACCATACAAGGTTGCAAACTGGACCGGTGGTAGTGATGATAACTGGAGCTACGTAAAGAACAATCAATACTATGGTAAAAAGAATGTTCATATGAACAAGGTTAATGTTCAGGTCACCAAAGATAACAACACCGCTCAAAACTTGTTTAAGTCTGGTAAAGTTCAAGAAACATCAGTTACTGCTGATTATGTTAAGGGTAATAAAAATAACAAAGAACTACACACTAGTTTAATGGCAACCCAATATTACCTCTACTTCAATGGTAAGAATGACTTAACAAAGAATGAAAACTTCCGTCAGGCCGTTAACTACGCCTTTGATAACAATCAATTAGCGAAGAAGGTTCTCCAAGATGGCTCTGTTGGTGCTACTGGTTGGGTACCAAAAGGTGATATGAAGAATCCAAAGAATGGTCAAGACTTTGCTGAAGAAGCTGGCCATCTGCAAAAGCAAAATAAGAAGAAGGCTCAAGATTACTGGAAAGCCACCCAAAAGGATCTTGGTAAGAAGAACATGACATTAAATCTATTGGCAGATAACACCGATGATCAAAAGCAAGTGGCTGAATATCTTCAATCCACATTACAAAAGCAATTTAAGGGACTCAAGGTTGAAGTTACAACATTACCACACGCACAACACGTTAGTCGTGATTTTGCTGGTAAGTTTGAACTGAACCTAACAGATTGGAATTCTGATGTTCCTGATGCTTCTGATTTCCTTTCTCTTTTGAAGACCGGCAACAAGGTTAACTTTACTAACAACACTGATCAGAAACTTGATGACTTACTGAACCAAGCCAACGATGGTACAAAGTCTGCTAGTGAACGTTACAAGCTTCTTCAAGAAGCAAATAAGCAAGTTCACACTAATGCTGATGGTGTTCCTCTGTACACCGCTGCTCAAGCACACTTAGTTTCTAAACATGTTACTGGTTTGAACTACGGTCCATTTAATACCGTTGCTCAATACCAATACGCTCAATGGAAGAAGTAAAGCTAATATCCGAAGCTTAAATAAAGAAGGCCTGCTTGCTCCTCTGTTAGGCCTTCTTTATTTATAAGAACAGGAGGATTTTATGAGAAAGTATATTATTAAACGGTTACTAATGATGGTGCTAACTCTATTCATTGTTGCCACCTTAACATTCTTTTTAATGAAGATGATTCCGGGATCGCCTCTTGGGAACACAATGAAGCTTTCAAAGGCTCAACAGTTAGCCGTTGAAAAACAATATGGATTAAATAAGCCCGTTTGGCAACAATACCTTTCTTACATGACAGGGGTTCTCCACGGTAATTTTGGAATGTCCTACCAATATAATAGTACGACGGTCGCTTCCTTAATTGGTCACCGGGTAGGACCATCCATCCTCATTAGTTTTCAAGCCTTGGTATTAGGGGTTATTGTTGGGATCCTTTTGGGATGTGTTGGTGCCTTAAAAAAGGGGACATGGGCTGATGCTACCAGTAGTACACTAGCGGTTATCGGTATTTCATTCCCCAGCTTTATTCTGGCAATCTTACTTCAGTACTATCTTGGTTTTAAATTAGGATGGTTCCCAGTAGCCAGTTGGGACGGTTTCCCATCAACCATCTTACCAACAATCGCATTGTCGGCTGTACCAATGGCCCAAGTTTCACGATTTGTCCGGACAGAAATGGTGGAAGTCTTAAATTCTGACTATATCTTGTTGGCAAAAGCAAAAGGATTATCGGTCCCACAGGTTGTTTCCCACCATGCATTAAAGAATAGTATTATTCCTACTTTAACATTAATTGGCCCATTAGCAGTTACCCTTATTACTGGTTCAATGGTTGTTGAAAATATCTTCTCGGTTCCAGGAATCGGTGAGTTATTTATTAACTCAGTTTTGGCTAATGATTATCCAGTAATCATGGGCTTAACAATGTTTTACTGCCTATTACTATGTGGCATTTTGTTGCTGACCGATGTTGTGTATGGATTAGTTGATCCACGAATTCTTTCAAAGGAAAAGGGGGAACATTAAGATGGAGACACCTAAAAAATCTACTTCAAAAAATGAAGAATTTCAGTTTGTCAATCTCGATGAAGTGACTGCCGCTCAAAGTGGAGTTGCCCAAAAGTCCTTATCCTTTCATGAGAAAGCTTGGCATCAGTTAAAGCATAATCATGCTGCGATGGTTTCCTTAATTTTTCTGCTCTTTATTGCGGTTGTATCAGTGGCTTCCCTATTTTGGATGCCCCATGATCCTAACGCACAAAATGTTAGCTTATCAAACTTGAAGCCGTTCACTAATGGTAGTTATCCACTAGGGACCGATGGACTAGGGCGCGATATGTTTTCACGACTCCTTTATGGCACGCGAATTTCATTAATGATTGCATTATTTGCCACCCTGGTTGATATTTTAATTGGTGTTCCATACGGTCTCGTTTCCGGATGGTGTGGTGGTCGTGTTGACAATATTTTACAACGGATCATTGAAATCATTAGTTCAATTCCAGAATTAGTATTAATCATGCTTTTACTGATCATCTTAAAGCCAGGAATGGTTTCCATCATTCTAGCAATTGCACTTAGTTCATGGGTTTTGATGGCACGATTAGTGCGTGCCTCAGCGATGCAAATCAAGAGTACTGATTTTGTTCTCGCTGCTCAAGCAATGGGGGAAAGTCCCATGCAAATCGCATTTCGTCACATTTTACCGAATACCGTGGGTGTGATTATTACACGGACAATGTTTACAATTCCGGCAGCAATTTTCCTGGAAGCGTTACTTTCCTTTATCGGAATCGGTGTTAAAGCGCCCAATGCTTCATTAGGGACATTGTTAAATACTGGTGAAAAAGGGTTCCAATTCTATCAATACCAATTATGGGAACCGGTCCTCGTCCTATCTTTAATGATGATTGCTTTCAACTTACTTGGTGATGGATTACGGGACGCATTTGATCCTAATACGAGAGGGGAGAAATAAATGGCAGAAGACGTACTGACAATTAAACATCTTTCGGTTGATTTTAAGACCCTTGAAGGGACCGTCCACGCAATTCGCAATGTAACATTGAAACTACACCCCGGTGAAGTTCTCGCATTAGTTGGTGAATCTGGTTCCGGTAAATCTGTAACCACCAAAACTGTCATGCAACTCTTACCTAAGAATGCAGAAGTGGTCAGCGGTAGTGTTGAATATGAGGGTCGTGACTTATTAAAACTGCCTGAAAAGGAATTACAAAAACTGCGGGGAAATGATCTTGCAGAAATTTTCCAAGATCCGATGACTGCTCTTAATCCAACTATGCAGGTTGGTAAACAAATCATGGAACCCCTATTGCAACACCAGGATATTAATAAGGAAGATGCAAAGACAAAAGCGTTAGCAATTATGGAAAAGGTGGGAATCATCAATGCTAAAGAACGGTTTAAAGACTTTCCATACCAGTTTTCTGGTGGGATGCGGCAACGAATTGTAATTGCCATGGCTTTGATTTGTCATCCCAAAATTTTAATCGCAGATGAACCAACAACTGCGCTTGACGTTACCATTCAATCACAAATTTTAAAGCTTATTAAACAGTTGAAGGACGAGTTAGGGACAGCAGTAATTTTCATTACTCATGACTTAGGCGTAGTTGCTGGGATAGCTGATCGGGTTGCAGTAATGTATGCTGGACGAATTCTTGAATTCGGGTCAGTTAATGATATTTTTTACCATCCCCAACATCCATATACAGTTGGCCTACTAAAATCGACACCAACGATGGAGATGGGTGGTGGTGATCTCGAATCGATCCCAGGAACACCACCAAACTTAATTAATCCACCAGCTGGTGACCCATTTGCTTATCGTAATCGGTATGCTCTAAAGATTGATTTTAAGAAATTACCACCATTTTTTAAGGTCAGTGATACTCATTACGCAGCAACTTGGCTGTTGGACAAACAAGCACCAAAAGTTCATTTAACGGATAAGCTTGATCAACGTCGTCAACATTATGCAAAACTCGTTGAAAAGGAGGCCCATCAAGATGACTGAAAACCTAGTAGAAGTTCACCATTTAAAGAAATATTTCCACCAAGGACGTCCTGATGAAGTCCATGCGATTGATGATGTTTCCTTTAATATTCAACGTGGTGAAGTCTTTGGCCTAGTAGGTGAATCCGGTTCAGGTAAGACAACAACCGGGCGGTGCATTTTAAATCTATATCAGCCAACTTCTGGTGACATTATTTATGACGGTGAGGATGTCACTAAACTAAAGGGACATCAAAAATTGAAGGAGTTTCATCAAAAAACCTCAATGATTTTTCAAGACCCATACTCGTCTTTGGATCCCCGGATGTCAGTTCGTGACATTATCGCTGAAGGACTTAAAATTCACCAAAAGATTACCAATCGTGAAGAATTTGATGAAAAAGTCGCGGAGACCATGAAATTGGTTGGGCTAACACCAGACCTTATGAATAGGTATCCGTATGAATTTTCAGGTGGTCAAAGACAACGGATCGGAATCGCCAGATCACTTGCGGTTGAACCAGAATTTGTTGTTGCTGACGAACCATTATCAGCTTTGGATGTTTCCATTCAGGCACAAATTGTTCAACTCATGGAATACCTCAAGGAGGTTAGAAATTTAACTTACCTTTTTATTGCTCATGATATTTCGATGGTTAGATATATTTCTGACCGTATTGGGGTTATGTATCATGGCAAGCTTTTGGAATTAGGAACAGCAGATGAAATTGTTAATCACCCACTGCACCCATATACACAGAGTTTATTATCCGCGGTCCCAGTTCCAGATCCTACTTATGAACGAGTACGAAAACAATTTACTTATGATGAAGAACCAGCAAATGTACCTTTACGCGAAGTCAAGCCAGGTCATTATGTTGCGTTGGCTTAAGAAATAAATTAAAGAGGGGGAGTGTTTATTATGGCAGTTCAATATAAAAATGCTCAAGTTTTTAATGGCCATGAATTTGTCAAAACAGATTTTACCGTTGAAGATGGCTATTTTAAAAACGTTGGTAAGAATAGTAACACTGATCAAAGCGTCGATTTAACAGGAAGGTTTGTGACCCCCGGCCTAATTAATGCCCATACTCATATGACAATTCCAGCTGATCCTTTTTATTGGACTAGTCGACCACAAAATACAGTTTCTAAAACAATCTTAGCAATGCAAAATCTAAAAGAGGCGTTATCAGTTGGTGTAACCTACGTTCGTGATGTTGGCTCAACTGATAATGTTGACCTGACATTAATGAAACTCAACCTTCCTGATTTACCAGGAATTGTTGGTAGTGGTCGGGCCTTATCAAT
>CAMFOZ010000094.1 GCA_945971245.1 uncultured Lactobacillus sp. | reverse complement strand
TACACATTTAGTTCGTCAAAACTTTGTTCAGTTTTCAAAGGTCTACCTTGCTGAGCAAACTCAGCAAAAATATTTTATCATATCGTCTTGCTGATGTCAAGAACTTTTTTAATTCCAATAACTTCTCAACAAGCGACTTAGACAATATATCATGTTGCCGAATAACTGTCAACAATTAATTTGAACATGCCGTTCGAATTAATGTTATCAGTCGCTGACAACGATAACTACTATACCGTGATCACCATTTATTGTCAACAGCTTTTTTCAGATAGTCATTTCTGAGCCAAGCTTCCGAACTGACCAAATAATAAAATTGGTAGTTAAAGTTCGTATTGTACTGTTCCAGCAGTTATTATAAGAGCACTTACATGACTACCCTTAATCAAAAGACAAACAATAGCTTTTAATTTTTCAACTTAAATTTTTTATACATTTCAAAATTGCAGTTCACAAAAAGCATTAATCTTGCTAAACTCAAGTATTGTTAACACTAAAAAATAATAAAGGAGAAAACATTGTCTACATTAATAGATTTTATCCTCCATATTGATGTCCACTTAATTCAAATCGTCAATCAATTTGGTAACAGTACCTATTTCATATTACTGGCAATTGTCTTCATCGAAACTGGAGCAGTTATTATGCCCTTTCTACCTGGCGACTCACTGCTCTTCGCTGCTAGCGCGTTGGCAGCTGATCCGCGTTATCACCTCAATATCTGGATTTTCGTCCTGACATTCCTATTTGCCTGTCTAGCCGGTGACTCAATCAATTTCCTAATTGGGCACCGGATCGGTAAAAGTCTTTCCAACCACTCCCTCTTCGGGAAGCTTATCAATAAGGAAAGTCTAGCTAAAGCGGAAGGATTCTTCGAGAAGCACGGCGCCCCGGCCATAATACTGGCCCGGTACATGCCAATTATCAGAACCTTCGCTCCATTTGCGGCAGCTGGTTCTGGTTTCCCCTATAACCGCTTCATTCGTTACAGTATTATCGGTTGTGCAAGCTGGGTAGCCCTGTGTTGTGCTTGTGGTTACTTCTTCGGTAACCTACCTTTCGTGCAAAAACACTTCTCAATCATCATTCTGGCAATCATCGTGGTAACCCTAATTCCAGCGATTGTTGGCTTTATTCGTTCGAAACTGGGAAAGGCCTAACTTAAACATCAACCATCCCCACAGACTGCCTATTAAGAGAATCGCAATTACTAACCAGATCATAAACAAATGCCAGAAAAACTGTTCCGGCATCAAAAGAATGATCGGATCACGTCGTGGGGAAAAAAGCCAGTCCTGATTGGTAAATAGCAACCGGTGGAAAGCGATAAAGTCCGTGGAGAAATTAACTAATGGTATCCACGCAAACATCACAATAAGATATAACAACCACTTTAACGGTGAGAGTAAGCGCCACAGCTGCCCTTGCCGTTTTTGTTTTCCCAACAACCAGCCAGCAATAATAAGACTAATTCCGCCCACTAGTTCACCGCTTAAGAATAAACGCCGAACATCATAAAAATGCGTAATTGCCTGGGCAGTAAGCGGGATACTTTTTAGCTGAAGATGCCTTACCCAGGGAAACTCAAGATAGGCCAACAAGCGCCAATAGTCAGCGCGAATCTGCCCCCGCGTTAAGTGAAGACTACTAACCGATGGCAGATGAATAAATAACGGTGACAGGTTAACAGTAATAAAAAAGGCAATCCCGATTGCTGCCAATGCGCACAGCACGATCGTCACGATTGCCCGTAGTTTCTCAATCAATTGTCCATTCATCAAGGCTCTTCACCGTATGGGTTGGTTGCACGGCCATCTTGGCTACCTGTTCTGGCGTTGATAATCCAGTGTAGACCAACAAGCTGTCCATCCCCGTATTAATGGCAGCTCGAATATCCGTATTGTAATTATCCCCCACCATCACAACCTGATCACGCGTCAAGTCGGCCTTTGCAAGGGCCATCTTCATGATCGTTGCTTCTGGCTTCCCAATCATGATGGGCTTCTGCTGGGTTGCATACTCCACTAGCTTAACCAGGGAGCCGGCTCCCGGTACCATCCCCCGCTCATTAGGCAGGTTACTATCAGCATTGGTTCCAATAAAGGTTGCCCCAGCCCGGATCAACAACACGGCCGTTTCGAGCTTAGCGTAGGTTACCTGTGAATCTAAACCAACCACCACATAATCTGGTTGCTGGTCAGTTAATTGGAAGTGCCGTTGCTCTAATGCCTTACGCAAGCCACTCTCACCCACGACATAAACCCGCCGCCGATCACCAGCTACCTTATCAAGATAGTCCGCGGTCGCTAGTGCAGTCGTGTAGACATTGTCTGCAGTAACGTTAATCTGGTGGTTCTCCCGGAGATTATTGGCCACAAATTCCGGTGTCCGGGTACTGTTATTAGTCACAAATAGCACCGTCTTATCGGCATCTTGTAGGCGTTTGATAAAACGGGCCGCAGCGGGGATCCGCTTAGTCCCCTTATAGGTGGTCCCGTCAAGATCGATAAAGTATCCTTGGTAATCCTTCATTTCTTCGCTCCTTGTCGACGTTTATGGATAACAAACTTTTGTTGATGATTACTGGTCTTAACCCGTTCCGCGTGCTGGTGGCGGCGGTGACGAACACCAGGCTGCTTAAGCTTGCGCCGACGTTCTTTAATCACCGGACTCTTCTGCCCTTTCTTTCCCCGATGACGACGGCGTGGAACCCGCACATCCTCATTATGAATGATAAAGTAGGCACAGCCAAAATTACAGTCTTCATAAAGATAATCCTCAATCGTATCGACGCCCTGTTCAGGATTGAACTGCGGGTTACTCTTGTCATAGAATCCCTTGAGGCGAAGCTGGTCGTAGCCCCAGTCGCCCACGATATAATCATACTTGCTGAGGATATTGCTGAAACGCTTGGCCAGTTCTTCACCACTAAAGCCATCCCGATATTCCTTAACCAACTCATAGGAATGCCCATTTAGCGTGAAGTGGGTATGGTCCTGGGCCGTGAAGTGGTACAGGTCTGCTCGCTGTTCCTCCCGGCGGTCAATGTAATCTTGTATTTTTGCTCGGTTCATCCGTATTCCCCTTTACAGTCTATCTCCGTAAATCATACCACAAGTGTCACTTACGCTTAGCAAAGTCCACTGCTTTGCGTTCAACCATCTGCTCAATCTCCGCGAAGTTTAACGGCTCCCCAAAAGCGGGCTTATTAGTTAGGTAAGCTAATTCCGGGCTATCCACGCCCACGTTGATGTTTTCCTTAGCCGGGACGGCATAATGGTGAATATGACCGTGGAGATTGATGATTTGCGGAGCAATCCCCAGCATCATTGGGTAATGAGTCAAGTAATACTGCCGATGATCATACTTCAACAGGACCCCAACATCATGGAAGCGAAACTTGGGGAGGCCCCCAAATTCATAGTTATGAGCGGCCAGGTATTTAAACAGGGCGCGACTATCATGATTTCCCTTAATCAGCACCAGATGGCCGTTGAGACTATTCAAAACCTCAAATACCGCCTCATAGGACTTCTTTGCCGGCTTGGTAAAGTACAGGGCAATATCGCCAAGGTGGTAAACAATGTCGTCTGTCCCCACCTTAGCATTCCAACTATCGATAATTGTCTGATTCATCACCTGAACATTGGGAAATGGCCGTGGTGCAAAATCATCGATCCCTAGTAGGTCACTATGGAAGAAATGTGTGTCGGCCGTTACAAATTGCATGCAATCACCCTCCTGTTTTTTCATTATACAAAATAACCTAAGACTGGACGATCCCAGTCTTAGGTTATTTTTATTTATTCATTATTTGAGGTTTACTTACCCTGTTCCTTCTTCAGACGTTCAATGTCACGAACGATCATTAATTCCTCATTGGTTGGAATAAGAAGCGTCTTGATCTTAGCGTCATCAGCAGACAGGTCACGTTCAACCCCATGGCACTTGTTCTTTTCTTGGTCAATCTTGATGCCGAAGTAAGCCAGCTTGTCAGTAACCATCTTCCGGACTGGAATACTGTTTTCACCAACCCCAGCGGTGAAGACGATCGCATCAGCACCACCCATTTCAGCAATGTAGGCACCGACGTACCGGACAATCCGGTTGACGTACATATCAAGGGCCAGTTGAGCCTGATCGTTACCCTTGTCAGCAGCAGCCAGGATATCACGCATATCTGGTGACAGTTGGGAAATACCCAGTAAACCAGACTTGTGGTTCAAAATACTGATCATCTCTTGTGAGGAAACGCCCAGCTTTTCTTGAACAAAGGCGACGAGTGATGGGTCAACATCCCCAGAACGGGTTGCCATGGTAATTCCGGCCAGTGGTGAGAAGCCCATGGAAGTATCGAAGGACTTACCATCCTTGATCGCCGTAATGGAAGCACCGGCCCCAATGTGCATCGTGATCAGCTTCAGATCCTTAAGGGGCTTACCCAGCATCTCGGCGGCCCGACCAGCAACGTAACGGTGACTAGTACCGTGAGCACCGTACTTCCGGGCACCATACTTTTCGTACCATTCGTAAGGAACACTGTAAAGAGCATTCATCTTTGGCATGTTAACGTGGAAGGAGGTGTCAAAAACAGCAACCGCAAAGGCCTTTGGCAATACCTTCCGGAAGGCCTTGATCCCGATCAGTTCAGCAGGGTCATGCAGTGGAGCATATTCAGATAATTCATCAATCTTCTTGATAACATCATCATCAATCACTGCAGAATCCTTAAAGAATTCACCACCGGCAACAACCCGGTGACCAACCGCCGTAATCTCGTCATAACTCTTAACGATTCCCAGGTCAATCAGTTGATCCAAGAGGTAGTTAACGGCTGCCCCGTGGTCAGCAAATGGCTTTTCTTCTTCGTGCTTTTGACCGTCGCCAAACTTGATCTTAGCGTGGCCCATCTTTTCGCCAATCCGTTCGATGGTTCCTTCAGCAACCACGTCTTCGCTTGGCATATCAAATAACTTAAACTTTAATGTTGAACTTCCCGCATTAACGGCAATTGTTTTTGACATTATAAAACTGTCTCCTTTATTGAACTAAATTCGTAGCAACCCAGTGATCGATCTCGCCGACAAAGTCACCAAACTCCTTGGTCTTCTTGAACGATGGGAACTCGCCCAAAAGGACCTTCGTTGCCTGCTTACTGCCACCACCATGACGCTGCAGCAAAAGAATGGCCTTTTGTGCTGCCGGGTTAGCGAATAACTCAGCCGGCAGGTTAACGAGTCCTTGCAGGTAAGCGACCGATTGGATCCACTTAACAAATGACTGTGATTCCTTAGTCTGGAATAAGTTGCTTGGTACCAGGAATACTCCAAAGCCACCAGGCCGTAGGTAATTCATCGACTGTTCAATCAACAAGTGATGAACATAGGAGTGCCCCTCCTTTGCCCGGGTTTGGTAGTTTTTAGTATTTTGGTCCAGCGGATAGTAACCAATCGGCAGGTCAGCCACCGCCAGATCACATTGGGGAATATCCAATGCGTTGATGGCGTCCTGGTGATACAGGTCCACGTTTAACTTCTGCAGTGCGACACTGGCACTGGCAACCTCGAGCATCGATGAGTCATTGTCGATCCCATAACCATGAATCGGCTCCTTGCTGGCCTTTTGCAACTGATTAATAACCGTTGTCAAAAGGTTGGCGGTACCAACGGCAGGGTCAAAAATACTATATGGCCGATTGATCTTCGTCACCTTTTCAATCAAGAACGACATCAAAAAGCCAATCGTATCTGGCGTCATCTGGTGATTAGCTTGGATAGCATCCTTGCGAATCACCTTCAAGAAACTCAATTGAACCAGTTGGCGCAGTGTCTCGGCATCCGCGTCAGCAATATCGAGTTGTTGATAAATTCCTTGCAGTTTCTTAACTGTTGCCGGATCAGGAACCCCATCTTCAACTTGAACCTCATTGTCAATGACGTTCTCGATATTCTCGAGCATGGCATCTAGATATGAACTTCGTAACGCAGATTGCAGAATCTCCGTTCCCTGGTCAAACAATTGAAATAATTGTTGTGGTGTTTGTTGTGCCAGTGTTGGTCACCTCCATTAGATTACAATCATTCCACTTAATAGTTTACCGATTAAAGCAAATAAATTCAAGAATCGGCCTTTCGCTACACAATTATTTTTCATTTGCCAAGTTCCGGGCGGCTTCATGAAGGAACTGTTGTATTAACTGGTCCTCAATTGCCCATTGCTCAGTGTAATAATGATACTGCCAAACCACCGCTAAACAGATGATCGACAGGACAATCATCCCCGTCAGTAGGGCATATCCCCGGTGCTTACTCATGATAAAACTTAATAATGCCAACCAATTTTTCACCATTTTCCCGGGTCACCTCCACCAGTACCCGCCGTCCTGGCAACCGCTTGAACGCACACGTCTTAGCTCCACTGAACAGTGGCATGTAGCCGCCGCGACTCCATGCCGTCAGGTACAGTGTATCTCGCTTTTTCTGAAGGATATAGTCCAAGTCACTTCGACAACTGTTAACTCTAATGTTGTGACTATTAACCTGCTTTAGTACAAAGTGGTGGCTATCGGCTTCCATTTCCTTCAGAAAAACGTACCAGTCAACCGAGCTATCTAGTGAATGCCGATTGCTAATTGCAAGAGCATTCATTGACCAGCCCGCCAGCAGGAGGGTCAAGGCAGTAATTAATAGTGCCACCACACATTCAATAATGGTAAATCCCCTAAGTCGCCTCATTTTCGTAATGCCACCACCAATCGTGAACCGTGATAAACGGTGATACGGCCGGGAGTCGCCAACGCCCGATAATCACCGCGCTTAATGACGGTCGGATGACCAGTGGCTAGTAACTGGTCACTGCTTTCCTTGGCCAGCCGGGCCGCCATTAACCTCGTATCGTGCTTGGCCTGCTGGTAGGCTAGCTGACGCTGACTAACCATTAAGGTAACGATCCCCAAGGTAACAACCGCTAACGCTAAGATACTATCGGCCATCACAAAGCCACTAATCCGGTACTTTTTCAAGACGGTAACCTCCCCA
>CAMFOZ010000093.1 GCA_945971245.1 uncultured Lactobacillus sp. | reverse complement strand
CGTCGGCAGCGTCAGATGTGTATAAGAGACAGATATTAGTGAAGTAATAAATAAAAACGAACTATGATGCTTCGTGATAACGGATGCCGATGATCTCGATTAAAATTTTTATGAAGGAGCATCGGCTTTGTAATTGAGGGGGATTATAAATGTTATCAAAGAACAATCGAAAATATCAATGCTACAAGCAAGAGGATAAGAAACAGCGTTTTGGGCTACGGAAGTTATCGATTGGAGTGGCGTCCGTTTTGCTTGGAACGACCTTTGCACTGATGGGCGGCGCAAGTGTTTACGCCGCGACGCCAACTAATCCTGGAGAACAAGCAGTAGTGCTTCAGCAATCAGCGGCTAATGAGGATAGACAGATGGCACAGAATGATAACAGCGCTACTAGCTCTGTGCCTGCTGCATCTGGTAGTGCTGCAGTAGAGCAGCCGACAACCAAGAGTAACCCATCCTCGGAAGTTAAGAATGACAGTAATACCAATACAACAAAGCCGGTTACTAAGAATACCGGTGTCGCTTCACCTGCGGGTACCGAGATAAGTCAGGCTTCGGCAGCTAAAACTGATAGTAGTGCTGCTACGACAAAGTTGCACAACGAGGCTACTGACAAGAAAGCCGAGGTAAGTTCTAATGCGGCGTCTACTGGTGCTACGGCTGACCAACCAGTGAAGAGTACTGATTCTTCAGCAGCTAAGAGCAGCAGTGCTTCGGTTTCTGATAAGAAATCGGCGGCTAGTCCGGCTGCTAAGTCTGTTGAAAAGGAGAACTCAGATCAGACGACTGCTGCAAAGTCTACTAAGGATAAGGCAGCTCAACCGGCCCAAGAAAACGAAACTAAGGCCTCAGCTGTTCCTGCTCCGCAAAAGCAGCCTGCCAGTTCTGGCGATGCTAATGATGAGCAGACGATGGAGGCTAAAATTAAATATACGATTGAAACTCGTGAGTACTTTTACTTAGGGGGTGAAAATCACGATGAGTACTTTAAATTTAAGCTTACTTATGATGCTGATACTGGTACATGGAAAGTTCCCGATAACCTTAATGAACAATATCAGGATGCAATGAAAGATGTTATTAAGAAGTATGAGGATCAAGGTTATGAGTCCGGCGTTTCAAATGGAGAAATTCAGGACCTTAGTCTTAATACCACGTCGTTTAGTAATGCTGATATAAAAAAGAATAAGGGGGATTTGACCAGTTATGCGTCCCAGCTGCAAACGCTGTACTTTACTGATCGTCACATAGTCTTGGTATCACCAGAAGAAAAGAAAGCCCACTATGCTAATGATAATAACTATGTAGCTGTTAGTGCTGACCGACCGATTACAACGGCGGATATTGTGCCTGGAACAACAATCCACTATAAGCGGGTAATCAAACAAAGTGATTACATGCTCGATTGTACACGGACAATTAATTTCTATGACTGGAACGGTCGACTAATTAAGACTGACAAACAGGTATCTAGATACTCAAGACAAGACAGAGTAACTTATGATCTGGTAACTGGTGATTGTGACGGCTTGGATTCTGAACTTGTTGGCAGGAATTCCTGGCCAGAATACACGTTACCGGACAATTGTTACTTAGCGCATGACCCGCAGTACTTATATTCATCCGTAAGCAAGGATTCTCATGTTCAATTCCAAACATTTGATGTAAATAATCCAGCGGAACGTAATCAAACGGTTAATGTCTATGTCGGTCAGCCGGAAAAGATTACTTTTAAGTACATTAATGCGTACACGGGGGAAAAACTTACACCGCTCTGGTATGGTGCCCCAGCTGATACGACAGCCGAACTTGATCCTTCATGGCATGGGCAAAAGCTAGCCGACTATATTGGTAAGGGTGATGTGGAAGACAATCAGCCTTCAGTCGCTGAACGTCCGGCATACCCGATTAATGGCTACAAGTTGATTAACTATGATGACGTCGCCAGTCAACCAATCGAGCCGGGTCAGAAAACCTATACGTTCGAGTATGCACCGCTTTCGCCGATCGTGATTAAGTATGTTGATGAAGATAATAACCAGACTATCTACACGACAACAATTGATAATGTAGCAAATGGTGCATTGCCAAGCCAGCACTACACCACTAAACAGCTGGAATTTCCTGGTTATCGATTTGATCACTCTTTGGGTAATATCAATGGTATCGTTGGACAGCATCAGGGAAAGGATAATACTAACCCAATTACGGTCACCTATTACTATAAGGAAACAGATAAGAACGTTGCACGATATTCGCGTGAAGCAGATCGTAGCGATGAGCGTCATGATCCATTTTATCCCGATTTCCCTGGCGAACATGATATCGACACCGCAATTGACTACACCACTGCTAATCAGGATTATCAGGACTTTTTAAAGAATAACGGATACACCGATGTTGGCGGTGAAAATACTGAAGATGGTATTTATACTGGCCAAGAAAATCACATAAATTATTGCTACGTTAAAGATCAACCGGTCGTTATTAACTTCCTTAAGGCCGTCATGAAAAATGGTCAGGTTATTGACACGACCACGTCAGTTCAAGACTCCCAAACCATTGAAGCTGGTAAAGGAGGCTGGACGGCGAACGCGTCATCAATTGCCGGCTGCCAATTTGACCATGTTGAGCTCGGTGCCCAGTCAGCAGACGGAACGGGTGCTTCTGGTACCAATCACGCAACAGTTAGCGGTCAATTTGCGGTTGTTCCACAGCAAGTTAACTTCTACTACCTGCCACAGGTAGCCTATAATGTCCATTATCGTGATGTTACTACAGAAGTTGCTGGTGGCCAGACGACTGGCTTTACCCCTAATGAAGGTTCAAACCTCGACTATGGTCACGAGGTTATCGGTATTAGTGGTTCTGTTGGTGATGCCCCTGATAATACTAGTAAGCTTTGGAACTACCGCGCTGCCGGTTATGCCTTAGCTGAAGGACCAGCTGATTTAGGCAAGGCGACATTGTCTGAGAACATGGGGGATGTAAATGACCGGACGGGTGACCAGTACGTCTACCTAGTGCGGACGCCTACTAAGCATACTGAGCAGCGGAGTGCTAGTCGGACCATTCACTATGTTGGTGTCGATAACGATTATGCTGATGTTACCGCGTCGACAGTCGTCGTAGTGGCTCCTTCATGGAAACAAGAGGTTAACCTGACAGGAACTTACTATACGGATGCAAATATGTTACTTGTTAATACTAAGGAAGTAACGCTTAACGGCCAACAAGTGACGATCATTGATCCAACCAACACTAACCTGGCTAGCGAAACCTGGGAAATTGACTCGGCAAAAGGGGTTAAGAAGGATGGCGATGACTATGTCTTTGCTCAAATTAAAGTTCCAGCCGCATTTGCTAAGTGGGAGCACTATGCCAATTTAGATCAAAATAATAGTCCTTGTCCTGTCGACCCTAATAGTCCACTCTGGCAAGGGACACTATCAGATGTTTACCTAGCTTACCGGCAAAAGGGTCAGTATGTCGTCCACTATCGGGATGTAACCGATGTTGATAAGACTACCTTTACTCCTAGCGATGGGACTGCCCTTCATGATACGAAGGCAATTAGTGGGTGGATTAATGATGCACCTGATGGTCGTGATCAACTGTGGAACAAGTATGGCGATGATGGTTATGTAATGGTCCAGTCAGATGATTTCCTGGCCCAACAAACGATTAAGGCCAATACTCCTGACCAATATGTTTACTTGATGAAGGTTGCGACACCACGGACTGAGGATAAGGTTATCAAACGGATTATCCACTACGTTGCCAAGACCGTGGATGGTCAGAACCTTAAAGCTGACCAAGTCCAACAGGTAACCCTGACCGGCACCTACTATGTTGATTCCAAGGGTAATCGAGTCCATGCCAGTGAGCTGAAGGATGCTCAGGGGAATGTCCAAAAGGATACTGCTGGCCATATTATCTATGTAGTATCGAATGGGACGCCACAGGAGATCTGGGCAATTAAGGATGACCCGGCCAACCACGATGTAACCGTTAATGCCGAAAACGCCCAAAAATTTGACTTTACTAAGGCTGAGAATGATGAAGCACCAGCGACGATTACTGCAAAGGATGGCGGAACTTGGCACTATTTTGACCAAAAGGATAATGCTACTTGCGCGTTCGATCCAGCCAAGAACAACGAGCAACAGGTTACGCTGACGCCAGTTTACTTGATCTATAAGCAAATGGGCAGCTACAACATTCACTATGTTGATGTAACTGGAAGTGATAAGACTTCCGGCTATACCCCTAGTGATGGTGTAGAAAAGACGGCCTGGCTAATTTCAAACATCGGTAGTGGTAAGTATGCCGGTGACCCAACCGATGCAAGTGCTGACCTTACCAACCGTGCAAGTCTTTTCCAGAATGACTATGTAATCGTCGAATCATCGCCTAAGCTAGGGCAACAGACGGTCGAACCCAATATGAAGGACCAGTATGTCTACCTAGCTCGTAAGACTGTTAAGCGGACTGAATCTAAGGTCATTACTCGTCTAATCCACTATGTTGCCAAGTCCGTAAATGGTCAGAGTCTTAAAGCTAACCAAGCCCAACAGGTAACCCTGACTGGTACCTACTATGTTGATTCCAAGAATAACAGAGTGCATGCCAGCGAGCTGAAGGATGCTCAAGGGAATGTTCGAAAAGATAATAATGGCCATATTATTTATATAGTGACTAATGGTACACCACAAGAGACATGGTCAATTAAGAATGATCCGGCCAACCACGATGTGACCGTTAATACCGAAGATAATCAAAAATTTGACTTTGCTGAAGCTAAAGGTAGTGAAGCGCCAGCAACAATTACGGCTGAAGATGGCGGTGTCTGGTACTACGTTGGTCAACAAGACAATCGTTCCTACACATTCGATCCGGCCAAGAGCAATGAGCAACGGGTTACGCTGACACCGATTTACCTGATCTATAAGCAGAAGGCCCAATATGGCATTCATTACATTGATGTTAATGCCGTCAAGGGTAAGAATACCTATGAGCCAACAGATGGCCAAGAACTGACTGACCACCAAATCTCTAACATTGGTGAGCAGGGGTATGTCGGCGATACGCCTAACGTCTCCAGTCAATTATGGAACTACGGACAAGCTGGTTATGTGCTAGTAAGCGTTTCTGCTAATGCTCAAAATGATCAGCTTGGTAAGCAAACCTTGATAAATGGTATTCAGGATCAGTACGTCTACCTAGTTCACAAGGCAATTGAGCATGATGAGGCCAAGACGGCTACCCGGACGATTCATTATGTTGCTAATGATCAGGCTGGTAAACACCTTCAAGATGATACCGTACAGACAGTAACTCTAAATGGTGTTTACTATACCGATGAGGTTACTGGCGGGCAGGTTCATGCTAAGAAATTCAACGATACTCTAATTGTTGATAGTTCAAGGAATGAGCCAGCTGTTGAAACTTGGACAGTTGACTCGGCAACGACGGGTGACTTAACTACTGATAATAAGTCATTTAAGGCTGTTGCTGGCCCAACAACAATTACCCTGAACGATAAAGAAGCCAAGGATCGTCAGGTCAATAGTGGTGATTGGTACTTAACGAATCCTGATTCAATCGATCCAGTTTCCTTCGGTGATCCATCAAGCATCAGTTGGACGACTAATAAGCCAAATGAGTTACCTGCTGGATACTTAATTTATAAGCAAAAAGCCCAGTACAACATTCATTACATTGATGTTAATGGTATCGATAAGGGTACCTATGAGCCAACAGATGGTCAAAATCTGACTGATCATCAAATCTCTAACATTGGTGATCATGATTATGTTGGCGATACACCGGATGCCTCTGGCCAATTATGGGACTACGGAAAGGCTGGCTATGTACTAGTTAACGTTTCTGATAATGCCAAGAATGGTCAACTGGGTAAGCAGACTTTGACAACCGGGGTTCAGGACCAGTATGTATACCTCAAGCATGGTCTGGAAACAAAGACCACGTCAAAGAAAGTTAATGAAACGATTCATTATGTTTACCAAGATGGTAGTAAAGCACATGATGACTATGTTGCAGCACCGTTAAGCTTCACGCATACGGTTGTTCTCGATAAGGTTACTGGTAAAACTATTAAGGATACTTGGACGGGTACTCAATCGTTTGCGGAAGTTGATTCACCACAGATGGCAGGTTATACGCCTGACCAAACTCGAATTAACAGCAAGTCCGTTGACCACAGTAGTAAGGACCTTGAATTTACAGTAACGTATGTTCCACTGACATATACCGTTACGGTTCACTATGTCGATGAAGACGGAAACATGATTAAGGATCCGGTAGTTGTAGGGACCGGCTATATTGATGGCGTTACCTACACGACTGCTAAGCAAAAATTAGCAGTTATCACCAAGAACGAACAAACTTATAACTATGATCGAGTTGCTCCAGGTAATTCCGAAACTGGTGTAATTAACGGACATAATGTTGATATCACCTATATCTATCGGTTAGAAAAGGTGCAGCCAAGCGATCAGCCGACGCAGCCGAGCGGCCAACCAACGCAGCCAAGTGGTGAGCCGACACAGCCGAGCGATCAGCCAACACAGCCAAGTGGTGAGCCAACGCAGCCGAGCGATCAGCCAACACAGCCAAGCGGCCAACCAACGCAGCCGAGTGGTGAGCCGATTCAGCTTGGCGATCAATCGACCCAGGTAAATGGGCAGATTCAATTGCTAAATCAATCAAGTGCACAACCAACACAATTAATTACTTATAAACCAGGTGAACCGTCAGTTCCATCTAAGCCATTGGCGGCTACCCAGCAGAAGAAATTACCGCAAACTGGTAATAGTAAGTTATCAATTATTGAGGCAGGTGTACTCGGAATGGTAAATGCTCTTGCTGGATTCATCTTAGGTAAGAAGCGTCATTACGAATAGAATAGGGAAAAGCCCTGATTAGGTCTCGAGGAGATACTAATCAGGGCTTCTTTGTTAATGATCTAACCTTTTCTTAATAATTATAATTGAAATGATTGAATTCTCTAATATCTGT
>CAMFOZ010000092.1 GCA_945971245.1 uncultured Lactobacillus sp. | reverse complement strand
TGGCGTAACCCCAGTAGGCCGTTGAATCAGCCGCACTGACGCCCGCCTGCTGGGCAACTGCCTTGAAGTACACGGGGAGGACCGCCGTCACGACCAAGATTCCGTAGCCGGAGTTCGCCCAGTCATAGAAAATCCACTGCCATTGTTGTTTATTAATTCGCACGACCCCGCCTCACTTTCTAACAACGCCAGCGATTGGCTGACCAGCGGTTGGGGCTGGATAGTGTAATCCCAACAATTGAGCAAAGGTTGGACCCTCATCAACTAGGTGAGCGCCCGCGACCGTGGCCCCCTGGTTGACGTCCGGACCGACAAAGACTGCCGTGGTGAAGTAACCCGGCTTGTTCGGCCCGTAACCATGAACCCCCTGATAGCGGTCATGGGTGCCAAGCGAATCTGGATCTACGTCCTCGACCACTGCTGGCCGGTTGACCTCGTCGGTAAAGTAGTAGCCAGATTTAGCCTCCACCAGGAAGGTACACTTAGGATCAGCCCCGAGCTTAACCGCCTCTGCGCCGTCGTAGATGTGTTCGACCCCTTCAACACCGGCAATCAACTGTTTAAGCTGGCCGAGGTCAATGTTTCCCCTAGTGTAAACATAGGTCTCACCATCACAGGTCTTTGCCGTTACCTGCCAGTTATTCCGGTAGGTCGTCTTCCCCGGCTGCGGGGCCAGCCAGCCATGCCGAGCAAAGAGCATGTTAAGGTGAATCATCTTCTGGACGTTGATCTGGTAGTGGTCACCAAGGAAGACAAAGTTAGTCTGATCATAGGTACCCGCGTCCTTAGTGGCCTGGACGATTTGGGCAACCCGCCGGTCGAGCCGCTGGAGGGCATGCTGAGCCTGAGCGGAACGGACGCCGTAACGGTGACGCATACTGTCCATGTCGACCAGGTGAATCAGGGTTAGGTCCGGCTGCTTGTTCTTCAGAGTATCGACTGCGCAGGCCGTGATAAAGTCATCCAACCATGGTTGCTTAATTCCATGACGGAGGTGGCCATAGCGGTGGTTCATCTGAAGAAGGAAGAGCGGTGAGCTGGCCTTTAAGGATACAAATACCTGGTTGGTCCAGATGCGGTTGGGGAAGATCTCCGCGAGGTTATAGTCAATCTTACTCCCCGCGGTTACCGGCCAGAGGAAGGCTGCCGTCGTCAAACCGGCTTCATGGGCGACGTCGTACAACGGCGTGGCCTGCACGTCCTTACGGTACCAATACCAGTCGGGTGAGAGCCGCCGGGGCTGGAGCTTGGTATTGTTAACCACCCCATGAACGGCCGGATACTGTCCCGTGATGATTGAGGTATGTGACGGGTAGGTCAAAGTGGGGAAGATCCCCCGAACTCTTTTGACCCACGTCCCCTGCTTCATCAACTGGCTGATATGGGGCACCAAATAACCGAGTTCATCAAGGTCCCGAAAGCCAAGTGAATCAAGAGACACAACAACTAATTTATTTCTAGGCATCATTTCATCCACTTTCAATTATTATCAGTAACGACTATTAACAATTCTAACACTCGTCATTACTGGCTTTTTCCAATTTTACTATTATTTTGGCAAAAGAATAACTATAATAAAAGGGTTACTTTATGCAATTTGTCCAATACCAACGAAAGAATATGCAAGGAGTGTGAGAACATTGGCAGAAAAGCAACCCACCCGGTCGCTCGGCTTTTTTGCGGCCCTCTCAACGGTTACCGGTACCGTCATCGGTTCAGGGATCTTCTTCAAGGTTCCAGCCGTCACCAAGGCCACCGGGACCGTCAGCATGGCTACCTTCACCTGGCTGCTGGCGGGAATCATCACCATCTGTGCTGGCCTCACCGCAGCAGAACTAGCGGCGGCCTACCCACAGACCGGGGGACTGACCGTCTATGTCGGTAAGGCCTACGGAAGCTTCTGGGGATTTTTGGCCGGTTGGGCCCAGTCACTGATCTACTTTCCTGCACAATGGGCGGCGGCTGCGATTGCCTTCGCCACTCAGTTTGTCGACCTTTTTGGCCTTTCAGCGTCCTGGCTACCAGTGGTTGCGATCGTGGTCACCTTACTGGTTCTCATGGTTAACTTCATCAGTGCTAAGGCCGGTGGAGTGGTTTCTTCCGTTGCGCTGGTCGTAAAGCTGCTGCCGATCATCGCCATCGTCGTCCTTGGTTTTGTCCATCCTGGCGATCCACAATTCCGCCTCTTCCCTATCGCCCCTGGTCCTCACCAACATTTCTGGACCGCTCTAGGTAGCGGACTGCTGGCAACCATGTTTGCCTACGACGGCTGGATCCATGTTGGCACAATGGCTGGCGAGCTCAAGAACCCCAAAAGGGACCTGCCACGAGCCATCTTCCTCGGCCTCAGTCTGGTTACCGTCGTCTACCTACTGATCAGCTTGGCCTTTCTGTACGTTGCGCCTTTGTCAACGGTCGCTAATAACCTAAACATCTCCTCACAGGTTGCTCACGTTGTCTTTGGTCCGTTGGGCGGTAAAATCATCACCATCGGAATCATGGTCTCAGTATATGGGGCCCTCAATGGCTTTGTGATGACTGGGATCCGGGTGCCCTACGTGATGGGCTACCTCGGTTACCTCCCATTCAGCCGTGGTTTTCGATCACTCAACCGGGGCGGGGTGCCGTGGCTCGGAGGTTGTTTACAGTTCATCGTTGCCTTGCTCATGATCCTGTCCGGAACCTTCGATACCATCACCAATATGCTGGTGGTTGTCATTTGGTTCTTCTACATGCTCTGCTTTATTGCGGTGTTCATTCTCCGTAAAAGGGAGCCAGAGCTTGCACGACCATACCGGGTTCCTGGTTACCCCATCGTTCCCATCATCGCCCTGGCTGGCGGGGCCTTCATTGTTTTAACCACCGCCATCACCCAACCGCTGATCACCGTGATCGGGATCCTGGTAACGGCCGCGGGGATTCCCGTCTACCGTTACCAAAAGGCTCGTCACCAGATTACGCTAAAATAAAAGGAGTTTTATATGAATAATAATCCGCAGCTTAAGAAAACTGAACATGAGAAGACCCTTGGCCTCTTTGACCTGGCGATCCTTGGTATTGGGGCCATCATCGGGACCGGGATTCTAGTTCTGACCGGAATCGTCGCTGCCGAGGATTCCGGACCCGCCATCGTCTTCTCCTTCCTCATCGCCGCCCTCGCTAGTGGACTGATTGGCCTTTGCTATTCTGAGCTGACCACCAGCTTACCCAACTCCGGTAGTGCCTTCTTCTACGCCTGGGTTGGGATCGGTAAGTTCGTCGCTTTCCTGGCTGGTTGGACCCTGATCGGTGTCTACATCACCACCACTGCCACCGTGGCCAACGGGTGGACCGGTTATGTTCAATCCTTCCTCGAGGTGCTCGGTATTAAGTTGCCCCACCAGTTCCTGATGAACCCATCTGCCGGAGGCTACGTTAATCTGCCTGCCGTCTTGATGATTCTTCTAATGACCATTATCCTTACCCGGGGAACCAGTGAGAGTAAGATGATCAACAACTTCCTGGTGGGAGTCAAGATCTTCATCATCCTCTTGTTCATCGTGGTTAGCGTTCAACACGTCCAGCCTAGCAACTGGCACCCCTTCCTTCCGTATGGGGTTAAGGGGATCTTCACCGGAGCCTCCGCCGTTTTCTTCTCCTTCCTAGGCTTTGACGCTCTGGCCACTTCTGCCGAGGATGCTAAGGATGTCGACAAAAATATTCCCCGGGCAATAATTCTGTGCCTGGTGATCTCTACCACCCTTTATATTCTGGTCAGCCTAGTAATGACTGGGGTGGTCTCATACATTAAGCTGAACGTCTCCGAGGCCATGTCCTACGTGCTGATCGTCAAGGGACATTCCTTTGTCGCCGAGGTGGTCTCCCTGGGGGCTGTCCTGGGAATCATGGCAGTGGTCTTTGCCTTCATCTACGCTGGCTCCAACATTCTGAAGTCAATGAGCCGGAGTGCCTTCTTGCCACAAAATCTGGCCCAGCTCAACACCAAGACCCACAGTCCGAACCGGGCCATCTGGCTAGTCGGGATCCTCTCAGCTATCCTTGCCGGTGAGTTCGATCTCCACTACCTGGCCCTGATTGCCAACATCGGTTCCCTGATGGTCTTCGCCCTGATCTCGCTAGTCGTGATCATTCTGCGTTACCGTTACCCAGAGCTGAAGCGGCCGTTCAAGGTACCATTTGGGAAGACGATTCCGATCCTTTCAATCATCATCTGTATCGTCCTCCTCGTCAGCATCTCCCTGACGGCCTGGCTGACCTACCTCGCCTGGATCGCGGTAGGCCTGCTCATCTACTTCACCTACTCGCTCCGCCACGCCGACGAGTTCAATTTCACATCAGAAGACTAATCCTTTAATTGGGAGCAAAACAGAAGTCGTAACGATTCTCTGTTTTGCTTCCTTTTTGTAGTGCTGTTCCAGATTAATAAACAAAACTAGTTTTGCTGCCCGACGAATCAGGTGTGCCCAATTGCCCACTGTTGTTAAGTTTTCGCCGTGAGTTGGTGTAAAATAAGGGTGATTAGATAATTTACAATTTGAAAGGAACTGGTTAAATGTCACGATTCAGAAATTCTGCATGTACTTCGATCATGGTCGGTAAGGGTGCCTCACTTGATGGTTCTACCTTTATCTCTAGAAATGAAGACCGGGTTGTCGCCATCGAACCTAAGCGTTTCTTGGTCCAACCCGCCGTTCACGACCGGCATGAAACCTATGTCTCCGCCTACAATAAGCTAACTGTTCCCCTTCCTGAGGACGGAATGCGCTACACTGCTACCCCATCGGTTGACCAGAGTGCTGGTCCCAACGAGGAAGACGGCTTCAACTCCGCCAACGTCGGCGAAAGTGCCACCGAGAGTGTCTACGCCAATGACCGCGTGCTGGCCTACGACCCCTTCGTCAAGAACGGGCTAGCCGAAGATTCAATGACTACCCTGGTGCTGCCATACATTCACTCTGCCCGGGAAGGGGTTGAACGTCTGGGTAAGTTAGTCGCCAAGTATGGTTCCGCCGAAGGGAACGGGGTCCAGTTCAATGACCAAGATGAGGTCTGGTATATGGAAATTGCCACTGGACACCACTGGGTAGCGGTCCGGATCCCAGATAACTGCTATGCCGTAGCGGCCAATCAAATTGCTATCGAGCAGATTGACTTCAACGATCCAGACAACTATATGTGGTCTGACGGTATCAAGGAATTCGTTGATGCCCACCAGCTCAACCCGGACAGCGACCAGTGGAACTTCCGCCACATCTTCGGTACTAACACCAAGCTGGACCACCACTACAACACGCCCCGGGTTTGGTTCGCCCAACGTTACCTGAGCCCGATGGCCGCTGCTGATCAGACCCCCGAATCACCTGACATGCCATTCATCCGCAAGCCAGAACGCAAGATCGCGGTTGAAGACATCCAGTACCTGCTCAAGTCCCACTTCAACGAGACCAAGTATGATCCACTGGGTGACGGTAGCGAGCACGATAAGAAGGTTTACCGGCCAATCGCCCTTTCCCGGACGGCCCAGTCCCACATTCTGCAGATGCGCAACAACGTCAAGCCGGAACAGGCCGCTATCCAATGGGTCGAATTTGGCCTGCCATCCTTCTGTGCCTACACCCCATTCTTCACTAACGCCGATGACACCGACGTTTCTTACCGGAAGTTCCCAGCAAAGATGAAACTCAAGAACGCCTACTGGTTAAACGAGGCCCTCGCTATGGTTGTGGAAAGCCACTACAGCGAATTCTATGACCAAGACGAAACCTTCCAGAAGGACCTTAACGAATGGGCACGGCGGAAGATTGCGGCAGTCGACGCCAAGGCCAGTCAACTGAACGGCACCAAGCTGACCACCTACCTGACTGGGCAGAACCACAAGATCGCCAAACACTACAACAAGAAGGCCAAGCGGCTTCTCTTCGACCTGATGACTCAGGGGACTGAATTCTCCAAGCTGACCTTTAAGATGGATCCAAACCTTTAATCGGCTTACCAGTACTCAGCAATTTACAAAAAACTAAAATAAGGGCTTGATTTAAAGATTAAAAAGTTCTAATATAATGCCAACAAGAAATTATAAATTGCTGAGAAAAGATGAGTAATGGGCAGCAGGAACTACAGAGAGCCGGGTAGATGAGAACCAGTGTCCCCTAAACCCACGAAGATGGTCTTGGAGCAAAGACGACTGGCGAGCCTTAGGTAAGCCAGTCACGAGTGGCGACCGATAAAACGCCTGGGTTTACCCGCATGGGTGTACCTATTGAGGATTGGACTGTAAGGCCCAATCAAATTAGGGTGGTAACACGTTAATTTCAACCTTTGAAAATGACGTCCCTAGAAAAAGCATTAACGCTTTTTCTAGGGACTTTTTTTGTTTGCTTCCGATACTTGAACTCACCGTCGAAAAGAAAGGATTGATGTTTTATGACTGAATTTACACCACGGACTGTTTCCCCATTTCGCTACGACGTTGTTGGTTCATTTCTACGTCCCCAAGAACTGAAGGACGCGCGCGCAAAGTTTGCGGCTGGCCAGATTAGCCACGACGACCTCACCGCCGTTGAAGATCGCTTAATCGTTGACTTGATTCACAAGGAAGAGACCGCGGGGTTCAAGGCTGTGACCGATGGTGAGTTCCGCCGCAGCTACTGGCACCTTGACTTCTTCTGGGGTCTTCAGGGCGTCAAGCACGTCACCCTTAAGCATGGCTACTTCTTCCATGATGAGGAAACCCGGAAAGATTCCGCTCAATTGACAGGTAAGATCAGCGGTGAAAATCACCCATTCATCAAGGCCTTCGAATTTGTCCGGGACCACGTCAGCGATGGTACCCAGGTCAAGCAAACCATTCCGGCCCCGGCCCAGTTCCTAGAAGAGTTCCTGCGTCCCGAAAACCAGGAAAACCTCAAGGAGATCTACCCGAACCTTGATGACTTCGACCATGACGTCGCCGCAGCCTACCACCAGGTTATCGAAGAACTTTATGCTGCTGGTTGCCGGACCCTTCAACTCGATGACTGTACCTGGGGAATTTCAGTAAATAACTTCGCTAACCTTAAGAAGAAGGACCCCAACGCTGACACCTCACAACTGGTAGCTCTTCAGGAGCGCTTCCTGAAGGTAAACAACGCCGCCATTGCTGACCTGCCGGACGACCTCACCATCAACACCCACGTCTGCCGGGGGAACTACCACTCAACTTGGGCCGCAGCTGGTGGCTATGGTCCCGTTGCCGACACCCTCTTCGCTCAGGAAAACGTTAAGGCGTTCTACCTTGAATACGACTCCGACCGTGCCGGTGGCTTTGAACCCCTGGCCAAAGTTCCGGATGAGAAGTACGTGGTCCTCGGCCTGGTAACCTCTAAGAACGGTGACCTGGAAGACAAGCAGGCCATCATTGACCGGATTCACGAGGCCGCTAAGTTCCACCCACTCGACCATCTCTGTTTGAGTCCGCAATGTGGGTTTGCCTCAACCGAGGAAGGTAACATCTTAACAGAGGACCAACAGTGGGCTAAGGTCGCTCTGGTTAAGGAAATTGCCCA
>CAMFOZ010000091.1 GCA_945971245.1 uncultured Lactobacillus sp. | reverse complement strand
GGAACATCACAATCGCCATCGAGGCTAACCCGAAGCAGATCGTGGTGAGGAAGAAAGATGGGACGTGGTCAACAGTCAGACCATAAGCCATCATGATGGCATCTTCCACCACGGCCATGGCGATCGCGGCTGTACTACCGATCACAACCTTACTACCCCACCAAGCAGTTGCGGACTTGCCTGGTGCCGCGATCCGCCGAATTGGGTAGACGAAGTTGAAGACCAGCATTCCAACGTAGAGGGCAACAGACAGAACGTAAGGAGCCAGGGCGTGACCGTAGTTCGGTACGTAACTGTAGTTCTTGTGTTGCAGCTGCGTTGGTTCAGCAAACATCTTGGCTGTCCGGGCAGTTGGCTTGATACCATTGATAGCCTTAGCACCCTTGCCCAGGGAGGAAGCCAACCGACCAGCACCAGCGTTCAACCGAGCAATCCCGGAGATCAGGGCTGGTGAGTTGTCTTGAAGTTGTTGCGTCCCGGCAGCTAACTGGTTAACTCCAGCAACCAGGGTTGGAATCTGGTTGTTGAGCTGACCAAGCGCGCCGGCTAACTGCATGGCACCGGAGTTCAGCTGACCGCTGTTGGCGTTCAGCTGAGCAATCCCGCTCCCCAGTTGACCGACACCGTTCGTGTACTGGCCAATACCACTGGCAAGTTGGCTAGCACCGGATTGCAGAGCACCAGTGTTGGCAGCTAATAAGCCAGCTCCAGCAGCAGCGGTGTGAACACCAGCCGTGTACTGGTTGATACCAGCCTGGGCACGTTGCGCACCAGACTGAAGCTGGTTAGCACCAGAATTCAATTGGTTAGCGCCGGCCGTGGCCTGACTATTAAGTTGGTTAGCGCCAGCTGCCAGCTGAGCAGTACCATTTTGTAAGGCCTTAATCTGCCCTGGCAGACCAGCAATTGTTCCCTTGTAGCCATCAAGTTGACTAAGTAATTGGTTAGCCTGGTTCATAACAGTAGTTGCCTGATCAATTGTTCCAGACATATTACTCAAGTTCCCCAATTGAGATTGAAGATCCTTAAGACTACCGCTAAGTGCACTCATCTGTTGCAAAGTTCCAGACATTCCTTGAATGGTCTCAGCGTTGGACTTGGCCATTCCGGCAATTTCTTGCAATTGACCCTTGATTTTGTCATCACTCGTGCTTCCAGCAAGAGCAGCAGCTGTAGAAGCAATTTTAGCATCATTACCAGCCACGCCACTCAACTTGCCAAGTTCACCTTGAGCACTACTAATGGCACCACCAGCCTCCTGAAGCTTACCAGCGGCAGCAGAAGCTTGGGTCAGGGACGTTTTTGCTTGGCCAAGGGCGGTACTTAATTGAGCAATGCTCCCCTTCATCTGGTCAGCCTGGTTCAGAGCACCCATAATTCCCTCAGTATTGATTCCACTAAGGGAACTAGTTACCTGGTTATTAATCGTGTTAGCACCATTTGCAAGCTGGCTGGTCCCACCGGCAATTCCATTTGCCAGAGTATTAGCACCAGTTGCCAACTGGTCAGCACCACCAGCAAGCTGAGCACCACCTTGCCGAAGTGCAGCACTGTTACTATCCAGGGTCCTCAGACCAGCATTCAGTTGGTTAACCCCGCCAGCAAACTGGCCAACACCAGCTTGAAGCTGGCTGGCACCGCTGTTCAAAGCACCAGAGTTGGCAACTAACTGACTGACCCCGGCGCCGAGGAGGCCAACACCACCAGTGTACTGTTGGATCCCGTTGGCGAGGGTCTGACTACCGCTAGCTAATTGGGCAGCACCCGCCGTCAGCGGAGCAACACCCATTCGCAGCTCCTGGACACCATTGTTGACCTGGCTAACCCCGGCAACGTATTGGTTAACCCCGTTGTTCAGGGTTACGATCCCGCTGTCGAGCTGCTTAGCACCACTGGCAGCCCGGTTCATCCCCTTGCCAACTACGTGGAGTTCCTTGAACATAGCTGAAGCGTAGGCATTCGTAACTGATGCCCGGATCTTAGTGTTCAACCGTTGCATCCCCATCTGGGAGATAACTTCACCAATCATGTTCAGTGAATCGTTGGTCTCATACTTCAACTTCATCGTCTTCGGATGCTTATCCAGCACCGTCGCGGCGTTCTTAGAGAAGTCCTTCGGAATAGTGACAACCGTGTAGTACTTCCGCCCCTTCAGACCGTCCTGGGCCTTCTTAGCGGAAACAAATTCCCACTTCAGGGCGTGGTTGGTCTTCAGATTCTTGATTGTCTGATCACCAACATCCATCTTGCGTCCTTGATATTCAACCGGGATGTCCTTGTTGACAACCGCAACTGGCAGATCCTGCGTATTCCCATAGGGGTCCCATACGGACTTTAGGAAGAAGATACTGTATAGGAAGGGGATAACACAGATCACCAGGGTCGAAACCAGCAGGATTTTATTATGGTAGATATTCTTAAATTCCTGCTTGATCATTTCCCACATTTTTTCTTTTCACCTCGAATTTAATTGTTTATTGGCGCTCGGAAAGGGTATGGACCGTCTCCCGCACGAAGTCGACAATCTCTTCAACGGGCACGTCATAGTTCTTGCTCTGCCACCAATGGAAACCACCCAAAATCGAGCCGCTCAGTGTGTAGGCTAGTAGTTCCGGATTATCTGACTTCTGCAAGGCCTGGATAACCGGGTCCTTACTCTCCTGTTCGCGTCGTTCTAAGAAGATCTGCGTCAGGATCTGCAGCATCTCAGAATACAGTGAGCTGTGTGAGTCGCTGGCGGCCAGATGCCGGACCACATTCCGGTGTTGATTGATATAAATAATAAAGTGCTTAAGAATGTCGTCTTCTGAACTGCCACTATCAACGATCTGCACAACCTTAGTCTTCAGCGTCTGCTCCAACAAGTCATACTTATCATTGAAGTAACGGTAGAAACTGCTTCGGTGCAACAAGGCCTCCTTACAAATCTGATCGACTGTCAAATGGTCAAACGAGTTATTCTCCAACAAAACCAGTAGGGCATTTTGAAAATCCCGAACTGTTCGTGTAACACGCATCAACTATTCCTCCCTTCTGTTGTGTTTTCATCATAAATACTATATAACGTTCTAATATTAAACAACAGAGCTTTTTAAGAAGGTTCGTTTCTAAATGAGACAATGGTTCAAAATTGTGCCGGTACATGGGAAAATGTGTACTACAATGATTATCCTTTGTTTTTGTCCTAATCCGTATAAAAATCCTATATTTAGATTAGAATTGGCCAAATTGCAATGGATATCTCAGGGAATATGCTACAATCGCAAGTGAAAGTAAATATGCAGGAGGCGTTTGATCATGAAGATTTCAACGGAAAAATTCGGTGAATACCGTAACCAGGATGTCATGAAGTACACCCTGACCAACGATAACAATGTCAGCATCAGTGTCCTCAACTTCGCGGGGATTTGGCAGGCCTACATGGTTCCTAATACCCGTGGCGGCCGTGTCAACCTCCTCCTCGCCGCCGATACCTTCGATCCATACATCGAACACGGTGGTCTCTATGCCGGGCGGATTGTCGGCCGAGTTGCTGGGCGAATTGCTGGCGGTGAATTTGACATCGATGGTCAGTCATACAGTGTCCCAACTAATGAAGGGGATAACCTCCTCCATGGTGGCGCTAACGGACTGGCCCAGCAGTTCTACCAAGTGGAAACCAAGCAGGACGGCGACAAATTGCAGGCTATCCTAACCACCAGCATTGATACAACCACCGACCACTTCCCAGGTAAGGAAGACGTCAAGGTTACCTATACCCTGGCCAACGATAACAGCGTCACAATTGACTTTGATGGTCAAACGGACGCGAAGACTCTCTTCAACCCAACCAGCCATACTTACTGGAACCTGTCTGGGGAGGCCAAGACCATTCAGGGCCACGTTCTGACCCTCAACTCCAAGTACCACTTGCAACTGGATAACGAGAAACTGCCAACCGGGAAGAAGATTCTTAATAAGAACACCCCGTTTGCCTTCCACTACCCAACCGTTCTGGGGACGGCGCTCCAACACCTGCAAGAGGAACACAACCCAGAAGGAGGCTTCGATGATGCCTTCGTGGTTCTCCCAAGTAACCGGCTGGCCCACGAACCAGTTGCCGTACTGATGGATGCCGCCACGGGTCGTAAGATCAAGATGTATTCTGACCGTAACGGCCTGGTGGTTTACACTGCTAATGGCCTCAAAGTCGAGGACTACAACCGCCCTGCTGGCAGCTGGTTTGCCATCGCCCTTGAAGGTCAAACCCTGCCAGACGCCCCGCACCACCCACAATTTGGTGACATTGCGCTGCGTCCTGGCCATCCTGAACACTTCCAGCTGCGCTACGAGTACTTCGCTTAAAAGAATGATATAATTAAGGTAGTAACTGATGTCGTCTCGATTGGAGGTTTCGCCTATGAAGAAGAAATTAACTAAGTCCAAGAACAAGGTTTTCCTCGGAGTCTGCGGTGGCCTTGCTGACTACTTCCACATTGACCCGACCGTTGTTCGGCTGATCGTCCTCGTCCTCCTGGTCATGACGGGATTCTTCCCCATCGGCCTAATCTACCTGGTAGCCGGCCTGATCATGCCCGACGCCGATGATAAGAACAGCGATCACGTTGTTGAGGGCGAATTCAAAGAACGCAAATAAACAATAAAAAAGAACACTGCTCTGAGGAGGGAAAATCTCCAGAACAGTGTTCTTTTTGTATATGACGAATTGTCAAACCAAGTGCAACGGTTTCTCAAAAAATACCTCATATGGGGTTTCATAATTTAACACTTTTCGAGGACGGCGGTTCAGCTGATGTTGGCAGAAACTGACGTCCTTATCTGTATAATCATCAATATTAGTCCTTTTAGGAAAGTATTCCCTAATTAGGCCATTGGTATTTTCATTGGTTCCTCTTTCCTCTGGTGAATATGGATCTGGCCAATAGATAGCTACTCCTAAACGTTCTCGAATATCATTCAAGCCAAGAAATTCACGCCCATGATCTGGAGTCAATGAATGGACAAATTCTTTAGGAATAGACCCTAAGAGATCAATTAAGCCCTGATTGACATCAGTTGTTTCTTTGTGATTGATCTTTTTGATCAATACTAATCGACTAAGACGATCAACGACTGTTAAAAGAACGGAGTGTCCTGTTTTCCCCATTACAGTATCTATTTCCCAATCACCAATGCGCTGACGCTCATTGATGAATTTAGGACGCTCATGAATTGAAATATAATCTGTTTGGGCTTCCCGATGCCTCCTGGTATTTTTAGGATGACGGGTGTGATGCTTATGCCTTAAATGTCGTTTAATTCCGGTGTCACCATGAGATGAATACTGTTCACCTAAATTATGCTTGTAAATATGACGATAGATGGTGTTATAACTAACACACCACCGATGTTCTTTCGCAAAGCGCGCAGCGATTTGTTCAGGAGACCAATGTAAATCTAAAATATAATGAACAATTTTACGACGTAATTGTGGATGACTATCTAGCAATAATGGTTTATGACAATTACGACGTTTTACGTGATAGTCATTTTCAGCAGTGTTAGCAGAGTATTTACCAGAACAACGCTTTAATTCACGAGAAATAGTACTTGGACTACGCTTCATGTGTAAGGCAATTGCACGAATAGTTAATCCTTTAGCCTTTAAACACATAAGCATTTCACGTTCTTTTATAGTAAGATGTATATAGCTCATAACGGGTTACCTCGAATAGTTTGCTTTGGTCGTTAAACATATTCTACCCGCTATGGGTTTATTTTTTAAAATCTGTTGCACTTAGATTGTAAATACTCAGTCTTCAGTTAGGATTATTCACCGTCTTGAACTTCGTTAGGGTGTTGCTTTTCCCAACGGTGCTCTGTCCAGAAGTAAAGGGTGATCAGGGCAAAGCAGATTGCTGGCACGATGAATGAGAACTGCATTGAACCACTCAGGTCGGATACCCGTCCCTGAACAGCTGGGATGATGGCCCCACCGATCAGTGACATCACGATGAAGGCTCCACCGGTTTCGGTGTACTTCTTTTCGTGGATCTGATCCAAGGTGTGGGCGTAAATCGTTGGCCATTCTGGACCGAAGAAGAAACTGGTCGTGATGGCAGCGATAACAACCGTCAGGTTTGGCACCGTGAAGGTCACGATCAGAGAGATCGTACCCAACAGGGAGAACCAAGTCAATACCTTGGTGATGGAGTAACGGTTCAGGAACCAGTTGGCAACCAACTTACCGAAGAACCATGCGATGTAGCTGTAGATCATGAAAGTCGATGCAGCGGAATCAGAAATGTGAGAGTCCAGCCGCAGAGCCAAACGAATGGTGAAGGACCAAACAGTGGTCTGCATACCGGCGTAGATGAACTGGCACAGAACCCCCTTCATGTACCGCTTGTTGTGGAAGAGGTAGTTGAAGGTTTCCCCAAGCTTTGGTTGGGCTTCAGCAGAACCAGTAGACAGCGCCTTGGCCCGTGGCATCTTAGTAACAGCCAAGACAATGAAGATAATGATCAGGACGATCAAGATGTACTTGTATGGCCGCAGGGTCAGTTGCAACAGTTGTTGGTTGTAAACCTCTGCCTCAGCCTTAGACATCTTGGCAACCTTGTCGGCAATGTTACCACCCTCACCGAAGATCAGGTACTTACCAAGGACAATCCCCATGATGTCCCCAAGTGGGATCAGCACGTTAGCCACGTTCAGGCGCTTGTTGGCCGTAGCCTGGGGACCGAACATCGTGGCATAAGTGTCACAACTGGTTTCCAGGAAACTCAGACCGATCGCAATGGCGAAGATGGCCGCCAGGAACATGCTGTAAGTGGCCACGTGTGAAGCCGGGAAGAACATCCCACAACCGATAATGTAGAATAACAAACCAGTTGAACTGGGTGATTAAGATATCGTTCAGACTAGCAGCAGCCCCCCACAATGGGAAGATCAGACATAAAATAACAAATTGGAACATTGGGGTCCGGCTAAGGTACCCGTTTGGCAACTGTTCCCAACTTTGGTGCTTTGCTTTATCCATGAGTAACCTCCTAGAACGTTACACCGGATTCCAAGATGATGTTGGAATATGGTGTCATTTCACCAGTCCGGATGAAGGCGTGGGTCTTAGCCAGGTCCTTCTTCAACTGACTGTGGGGAACAAAGGCAACTTCAACGTCTGGCAGAAGTTCCTTGATGGCTGCCAATTGATCAGGGTTTTGATCCTTGATTTCATCGGCCAGGTAGATCTTTTGAACCTTCATTTCCTTCAGAACGTTCTTCAAAACATCAATGAAGCTTGGCAGTTCCTTATCAAGGGCCAAGTCAATCTTCTTCGTTCCAAATGGTACCGGCATCCCGGCGTCACCGATTGAGAGCCAATCCATGTGACCCATGTTAGCAACAACTGCGGAAATCTCTGAGTTAATGATTCCGGTCTTCTTCATTGCAATCAATCCTCCGAATATAATTTACAGTTTAGCGTTTTAGTAAATCGCTTTACTAAATCAACGTTGTGTATATTATCACATCGTGAAAACGATTACAAAGGGTAATTATACTTGGCGAATCGAAAAATCACTTTTTTCATAAAATAAAAAACGCCCTATTTGCTGTTTGAAGCTAAATAAGACGCTTAATAATTTTGCTATTATTCTTTTGGCCGTTCAC
>CAMFOZ010000090.1 GCA_945971245.1 uncultured Lactobacillus sp. | reverse complement strand
TCATGTGGCATTCATCCCATGACTAAAGTCACGGGCTTTCTGCCACCTATCATAACTAAAAGCTAGTAGTAGCGCCCCCACGGTCGGAATGTCTGGAGCCCTTCGCCCCCGGACGTTGCAAGTTCACAAAACTGGGCACTCAGGCAAGCGCAACAATCCGGTGCTGAGCTTGGATCTTTTCGTTCAGCAATAATCTGATTATCTTTCACGCGAATCTCGTAGTTGCTAGTAGCATCTCTTGTCTTGTCGTTATTGTATTCAAACACGGCAATCGAATCTTTGACTAGTTCTGTATCGCCAAGCATTTGGGTATAGTCCATGCCGAGTTCAATCTTAGCTAGTGGATGGTCAAGCTTACTCTGATCAGGCAACATCATCCGTACTTGTGCTGTTGAGATACCGTCCGCGCTCCAAAGTTTAGGGTCGGCCCGCCTGTAGCCATCATCACGTTGATCAGTTTCAGGCAAATCAGCTTGATTAGTCGCTACTACAGAGTGATAAGCCACTGGCTCATCAGCCTTGCTAAGGCCTTGCAGATCAGTATTAACCGCCTTTCCCTTCCGGTGGTCCGTGCTAATCTGTGGAGCTTCGAGGATACGTTGAGCCTTCCGGGCTTCCTTCTCAAAAGAATGCTTCCAGAGATGCACCCGGTCCAACTGTATTTGCCGGCGCAATTGCTGTTCAACAGAGTCAAAATGGTCTTCCTTAGTCCGGTCAATACCTAACTCCTGGTAGAGTTCTTCCTCGGTTATGTAGTTAGAGCTATCGTCCGTGCCATTCTCAATCTCTTTGGCTGATTCTTCCAGTGACTTAGTTTCTTCAGCCAAGCCTTCTTGATGCCAGCCAGTCCAGTTAATCTGGTACATGAGCCAAGATAGCAGCTCGTAGAGGTAGTAACGGGTCCGCCAGGTTAAGACGATCTTGGCAGCCAAGGTTTCACCTGCTGGTGTGTAGATGATGCTCAGACGATGGTTAGGGTCACCAAGGTGTGCCCGTTCCTGAACGTTGAAGTCCGGGGAGATCTGGTAAGGCTTGTCATCATCAATATAGTGACTTACGAAGACTACCAAGTCAGTGCTTTGGAGTGGTTGTTTGGCTAGCCACTTCAGGTACTTCTTCAAGCGGTGCTTAACTTTCTTCTTTCCCAATCGGATCAGAGTATGATCGTCAACATAATCAGCAATGTAGGCTTTAATCAGCTTTTTCTTGGAAACTAGGCTCAGGGCTTCCTGAACAGTAACAGTGTCCCGGCCGGATAGCTCCTCATGTAGTTTCTCCTGCTTCTTTGACATAATTATGCAACTTCCCTTCGCATTTTCCGTTAGGCAACGACTAGATTAATCATGATGGTGGCCAAGAAGAGGGCCATAGCAATTATCCCTAGCTTAGTCACAGACCTTGTATCAGCCTGTTTAGACAGATCCATGGTAATCTGGGCAGTTATGTTGCCACCGTGGGCAGAAGCCTTGCTGTGGCTCCCAACGGTCCCAGAGCCGTTAGCTAGAAGTGAGGCTGCCGGGCCATCCGCTGGAACGGCCCAGGTAGCCTTCAGTGCAACATGGCCACCATTAGGAGCACCTTGTGGATCTTTCCGGGTAGCAGCCACTCGGCCATGCTCGTCCTTGACGGTATACTGGTCAGTCACATCTTGGTCGTTCTCGTAGACCCTGGCCCACTCAAAGGCTACCTTGTTGGCAAAGATAGAGTAATCGTCCGCAATCTCAACCTGGTCTAACTTGCTTTGCTTGGTCATGGCAACGTTCCAAACGGTAACGACGGCACTGGCTATGAGAGCAGCGATGACCACTTGGTTGTTGGCGAAGCCCGCGGTGTCCTTGGAGACCAACGCTCCCAGAACAGTTAGGGCACCCAGAACGACGAATGCCCCGTTAATGGTTACCAAGATCTTCTTAACCTTCTCATCCATGGATCTGGAACCCGCTTTCCTTATCCAGCTTGGTGACAGCCGCGTCAACCTGCTCTTTTAGCAAGTCACTAATGCAGTCGATAGAGGCTGTCTCAACCGTGTTAATCCGCGGGTTAAAGAAAATGAAGTCCTTAACCGTCTCAAATTCTGGGTACCGGCCACTGGCCTTACCAAGGATGTAGTACAAGACTACCTGCAGACGGCTATCGATCTTCCCTCGTGGCGTGTGCTTAGATACTTTGAAGTCGATTAAGTGCTCGGCATTTAAGTAGTCCCCATCGCCGAATAGCCCAAGGGCTGGTGACTGGACATGGAAGTTAATCTGAGTGGGCTGGCCGTATTGCTTAAAGAACTCATCTGCCCGTTCCAGCATGATCTTTACATGGTCGATTGTTTCATCGTCAATCCGGGGTTGAATCTCACCAAACACCCGGCCACTGCGATAAACATTTTCCAGACCGGCCAGGATCTCTCCAGCCTCAAAAAAGTCCCGTGGCAGATCATCAATGGCTGTTTGCCCAGCATGATAGGCAAACGCCTTCTTAATGGCATTATCAAGGAGACCGTCATCTGGGGCATGGTAGACCAGCTTGTAAGCTTCCCAGCCTAGGGTAGCTGTCATAAAAGTATCACTGTAGCTAAACAGATAAGCCCGTGTCAGTAGGTCAACCATCGTACCAACTAAGTTTGCTGGAAGGTTCTCCGCCTCTACTGGCAATTCACGATGGTCATCGTTTAGTTCTCGGGCCTTAAAGTCGCTCAGCTTTGGATAAGCCTTAACCGTGAAATACTTGGACCGCATCTTGGCACTGGTTAGCTGTGTTATTGGGACTTGGTTCACTGTAATTACCCTCTTTCCTATGCTTGTTTTTGTGGTTGTTCGTTAATTTTGCTGCTCCCAACAAGCGATTTTCTCTTGTATTTCAGCAATGTGGGCCTTCTCGTTGTTCACATCTGCTACATATGCCGTGTTGGTCCGAGGGTTGAACAAGATCAGATCCTTGATGGTCTCAAATTCTGAGTATTGATGTTCTTCCTTCCCCAGGGCGTAGTAGATACCAACTTGCAACCGGTAGTCTGTCGTATCCCGAGGATCCTTCATGGATACCTTGAAGTCTATCAGGTGCTTTGGTGTCAGGTAATCGCCGTCACCAAAGAAAGTATCGTATTGGGCAGCAACATGGAAGTTAGCCTGTGTTGGCTCACCATAAGCCGTGAAGAAAGCCTCAGCCCGTGCCAGCATCTGCTTAACGTGATTAATGGTTGTCTGGTTAATATGGCCCGGTTCATCTTCTGGTCTGGTGAAAACTCGGCCATTGCTACGGCGAATGTTAGCGAACTCGGCTAACCATTCCCCAGCCTGAAAGAAGTTCTCGGGCAAGCCACTAACGGGGACTTCATAGTCAAGGGCTCGGCCCACATTTTCAAGTGATTCTTCAAAGACCTTATCGTCTGAAAGCTTATGATCGGCTTTATATTTGTCCCACCCCTCCTTGGTAACATTGAATATTTCGTCCGCTGCACTTTCTACCAAGTGAGCCCGTGTCAGCAGGTCTACCATCGTGCCAACCCGGCCGCGGGGGATGTTCTCACCCTCCTCAGAAATCAGTTCGCTATCGTTAGGATCAACGACGTGCGGTTCAAAGGCATACTTATCCGGGTAACAATCTTTTCCAAAGTACTTAGCTCGTTTGCCCTGCTTAACTACTTGTGTTACAGCAATTGGCTTCATGATTATCCTTCTTTCTTAAATTTTATCTTCATCGAACGCTCCCCACGGAGTCGTAAAGAGCTCCTCAAATTCCTTATTGCTCTGGGTCTTATTAACGATCTGGTTATAGTTATTCTTGAAATAGGATACTTCCCGGTTATTACGAGTCGGAGCAAGAATATAGTTCATAACTGAGTCAACCTTCTGGCCACGCCGGGCGTTACGCCCCAAAGACTGGTCAAAAAGAATAGCGCTAACTGGCAAGTCCAGATAGATGGAGTTATTGCTAGACTTGCTCTCAAAGGCTGAGGCACCACTCAGGTATTGGACGAACACCGGGTTCTCGGTATCGTTCAAGGTGAAGAAGTTCTGCAGGTGGCCGTTGACCTCCAGGTGGGGGATGCCAGCCTTGTTAAAGGAACTTCTTAAGGCATCTAGTGTGACATTCCGCTGGTAAAAGATCAGCGATTGCCGGTTATTTGGCTGTTTAACCAACTGCAAAGTCTCGTGTAGGATAGCTGGGTCAGTTGTTAATGCAGCTGTGTAATCTTCAGTCTTGGTCATCGGGTCTGCGTAAGCACGCTCACGATCCATTTTTTCCACTCTTCTGAGCCGTTTAATGCCGTCTTCGGATAATTCCACCTCTCGGGTGGAAAACTCGTTACGAGGGATATGGAAGGAAATGGGAGCATCCGGTGCATAGATGATCTTTTTAAGCTGATCAATAACCCGCTGATAATTGAAGAACATTTCCTGGTGGATGTTATATTCACCATCAAGGATAGCTGCTTCAATGTCCCGCTGGTTTAAGCCTCGAACGTGAGCCGTGCTGTACCCGACAACCTCCTTGTTATAGAAAGCTGTTCGGCTGTTGTAGTTACCATTCAAGACAAGATAGCCAACAGAATCAATAATGCCACGGTCAAATGGGGTTGCTGTCAGCCCTAGAATCCGGAGAAAGCCGTGATGCTTTTCAACCTGTCGCCTTACTTTCCGGAGAGTTCGACTTGATACCCCAGTTGCATTACGGATATTCATGTGTGTCTCGTCTAGGATCAGCAGGGTTGGCTGGTCATATAGGGCTTGGAGGAACATTTTCCACATCTTTGGCTTCTGGGTGGCCATAGTATTCAAACCAGCAAAGGTACCAATTTCTTCCCCATTGATCGGCAGTATCTGCAAGTCAGCATGGAAATACTTTTGGGTACTCATAATGGCTTCGTGAAAAGACTGGTCCAGTCGCTTAGCTTTGGGGGCAATTACCATAATCTGCAGGTGCTTACCGTTAAGATTAGCGATAGCTTGGGCAACCTGCATGGAGATAACTGTCTTACCATATCCAACCGGCAGTTTGAGCAGAGTAAAATTGCTATCCAAAACGTGCTGAGCAGCTCCATAGGCTACCCCTCGCGTCAACGGATCGTCAAAATATGATTTCGGCAGCAATTTTCTCACTCCTTCTGCTTAAATTGGTCCAGCAGGCTAGGCTTCTGGCCATCGCTTGATTGCCCATTGTTCCCCTGTTCAATATCATTGTTCTGACCATAGTAGTTACTTAGATACAGTTCAATGGCAATGTTGGTATTGAGCAGGTACCGACGCAAGCTAACCGTGTCATAGTACCGGGTGAACCGCTGAACAGAGCGCCCAAGCTTGTCGCGGTCACTAATCATCCGGTTAGCCCAGGATAAGAACGGCCAGAACTCGTCTAAGTCTCCATGCCGCGCGAAGTTGGCCTTAATCAGTGGCATTGTCTGATATAGGGGCTTCTTCATAAGCTTCGTTGCGCTTGTCTTATTTGATTTTACTTTCTGATAAAAAGCCGTATTGCGGGCTAAATCGACATCTAAGTCGGTCAGCTGTGCAATACGGCTGAAGTTTTCTTGTCTTGTCATTTCTTAAGTTCAACCGCCTTATTAAGCAACTGATTGTCAAAGAGCTGCAAAGCAATTGGCTTCTTGACACCGTGTGCCCGTTCCCATATCAAGAGGCGGCCACGATCGCCGGCAACATCAAAGTTAGGATTGACATTAGCACGAACAATTTCTGCTAAATCACCGCCCTGGACACCGTAGAGGTTCAGCAAGGTTTCCTTGCACAGAATCTTGTAGGTGTCAGGATCTTCTAAGAGGCTAACCAGCTCAATTTCATTCAGCTTCTTACCTTGAATGGCCCGAGAAATAACGTCATTGAAGAATAACAATCTTTGTTGAACATTAGCGTCTGACGTGTCAGCAATGTTGGACTCCAGGAAGTTCCCGGTTACTCGTACTTGTGTCCAGGCATTTGCCCGGGTGTCGTAGTTCTGCTTATCGTCAGTGTCAACGTTTAAGATTGCTACCTTCTTGAGTGAGACATAGGTGATATCCGAGAAGGCTTCACCGTTCTTAACGAAGGCAAACCGCCCATCAGAATTAAGCAAGGCCATAACCTCACCCTTGTGTTTCTTATAACTTTCAACTGGCTTGCCCTTGTATGGTACATACCATGTGCCTGTCGGCTTCATAGGCACCAGACGAAGCCAGCCTTTATCTAGTGCTTCGCGAATTTTCACGCGTATTTACCTCCTTATTATTCAAGGACGCCCGGCTTGCCATTAAATAAGTTGTTGTCCTGCTGATCATCATTTGATTGGTCGTTGTCATTGTCGTCCTCAGTGTCCTTTTCTTGATCATTCTTAGTTTCTTCTTCGCTGTTCTCTTCCTTCTCGTCCTGATCGTCCATGTCGTCGGAGTCGGCTTCTTCAAGCAGCTCATTGTTGAACTTTTGGATAGCCCATAATACGTAACGGATCCGGTTAACTTCCTTAGCGTCCGTTGGAGCGAACTTGCTCTTCTTCAGATCAACTTCCAGCAGGTCACCATCTTCAGAGTGGCGAGTGCCGATCCGGTAGCCATCAACAATCAGACCGTTAAAATCGATGAAACGAATAACGCCATCTTTGATCTCGTAGTTGATAGTTTCGCTTTGGTAGTGGGAAGACTTCAACCGGTAGTGGAAAACCTTACCACGGCCACGTTCACCCAGTGGAGTGTCGTTGTCAACGAAGTGACCAGTGTAGGTCTTGTCGTTAGCATCGAACAGCTTAACCGCTAATTCGTTGAACTTCTCACTTGGAAACGGAATAACCTGGCGCCGTACAATGTGGCTCTCAGGATCGGTGCGGATAACTTCAAAACGTGTTGCTTCTTCAGCCATTGTTCATTACCTCATTTCTTAAATGTTTAGTTCCTCCAACATCACAACCATTATAGCACCAATTACAGTAATAGAGATGGGTATTCAAGTGAGAATTACAGGGATGGTTACATATGTATTTCATTCAACACATATATAATACCACACGACAATCAGTCGTCAAGGCAACCAAAAGAATTTAGAACCGAAGAAACATCATTTTGAGTAGCTTTAACGCCCTGGAAACTAAGCCGATCAATAATCTGGTCGATTGTCAGGTGCTTACGCAGATACCAGACAATCACGTTGCCTTGCTGCTCACTGCTAAGGGCTGTCTGCCCCGGCTGTTTGCTAATTTCTGGGTAGTGTGACAACATCTCACTCTTAAAATAAGTTGGGCTGAAGTGACGTTGCTTAGCTAGCCGTTCCAGTTTCCGGTCCCGTTGAGCAGCCGTACACTCCCGCAGGTCAGCCACCTGTTTCTTAGTCAGCGTCATCGGGCCACGCTTAGTTGGCCGGAGTTTCGGATAGATTTTGTACAGTGTTTGCCGAATAGCTTCTACTGGTGCATGGTGTTCTTGCGACTGGCGTTCAAGGAAAGCTATAAATCGGCCAGTGTGCTTCAGATCAAGGAGTTCTTTCTCCGTATAGTTGGCCTCAATAAGTTCTCCAATTTCCTTATCACGGGCCACGACCTTCTCGTGCCGTCGGATTGCTATTTGCTTTAGTTTTTCTGTCCCGCTACCCATATTTTCCGCCTCTTTCCCATCAATTTTGCTTGCACTGATCAGGCAGATTAGCAATACTTCTCTGCTTGATACGATCTTGGTACCTCTTGGACTGCAGGTCAACTACCCGGCACTAAAGTACCGGGCTTGTAGTTCACGAGCCTTACGGC
>CAMFOZ010000089.1 GCA_945971245.1 uncultured Lactobacillus sp. | reverse complement strand
GTTCTGTAAGTTAGGTATTCAGAATACTGATATAACATCCTAAATACTACTTCGTATTCCCAGAAACCACTGACTTTAGTCAGTGTGTAGTTCATATTGAGGGGCGGTGACTAGGCCACTAATCGCTTAACGGTGGGGTTAGCAGTATGTGCTTGATATTACTTTTTGCATGGTGCATACTAGAAGTGCCAAGTGATGGTTTTGGCTGATCCCACTGTGATCGTTAACCATTGATCTAAAAAATGAAACAATCAAAGAAGTTCTAGCTATAAATTTGAGAACTTATCGTGATTTCAGCTAAGGAACTATCAATTGGCAAAATATATGCAATTGGTGGTTCCTTTGTTTTTAAATAAATGAGCTACCAGTACAAGAGGTGAAAGTGATGACCGTATATTTCGGCACAGTAAGCAATCGAGGAAGCCGGACACGGCCAGCAGGACAAACAAGAACCCTGCAGGGCGCAACTAACAACGCTGTTTTCGCAAGGATCTTTGGTAACGTCAACATAGCAAACGGTACTGATGGCAAGAAGGTTGCCGTTCTCAACCTCTTTCCAGAGGGTGACGATAGTATTCTCTATGTTGATCCGCGTGAGCTGTCCACAATGGACGAAATGGCATTTCTAAAACAGCATATCGGGTCAGTTACCAACTGGAAGGCCGTATCTAGCTACCTGATGATTGACCACCGTGCTGAAATGGAAGCTGCTGCTGAGAAAGCAGTTGGTGAGCCTGTCAAAGAGATGTCCAACCTTATGGCTGTTGCTGTTAGCAAGTACCTGCTTGATGCCGGTGATCAAGCAGACGTTAAAACTGCCTATGAAGAGAGTCAACTGGGTGGCGATTCGGTCAAAGTTGATACCATCGCCCGATACCTGCTACCCCAAACTCGGCATTTTGAATTTACAGTGGCTGGCTTTGATATGAATGGGGCCGCTCGTGTAAAACATTTTGAGTATCATCCCTCCGATAAGATCCTTAAGCTTACGTATGTGCTATCGAATATCACAATGCACGGGCGCAGACAGTCTATTACCAAGGTTAGTGACCGTAAGGAAGAACTTCAGCAGTTCAAGTACTTCAAGCAACGCGTAACACATCTCAAAGGGCAGACAACTGACTACGAGGCAGATCTGCATCACAGTAATCTGGAGGATGCCTACCAAGAGACAGTTCAACAGTTTATCAGTGATATTAAGGAATTCCTGGACCACATCATGCCTGAAGATGCTGGCCTGGATCACTTCTCTGAGTTCAATATTGCAACCGCATATGACCGCTTGTGGAATGCTCTTGGTCTTACTGGTGAAGTATCAAAGAACGGCTTCGACGAGCAGTCGATGCGCGACTTTATAGCTCAGAAGGTAACGGCTAAAGACGTAGCAGTTGCGAATAAAGCCGTCCTGGTTCCTAAACTGCAACGAGCTTTGGCCACCCGCTTTGAAGAACACTCTGACCCTGAGGCGTACGCTGAGAGGGCACTGGACGAGGCTAGTGACGACTTACAGCTAAAGCCGGATCAGCATACCGAATACATGGCAAAAGCCACTCAGGCGGCTGAGAACGTCTTGCAGCGGTATGCTGATGCATTACGCAACCTTGATTCGGTAGATGCCCTGCTTGTTCAATATCAAGCACCAAGCAAGTCACATGATGCTGAAATTATCAGCCATATCAAGCAGATCTTAGTTGGTGAGAGTGAAAACAAGAGTTCAGATGAAACAATGGCAGCTTGGCAGCAAGCCGGGCCGATGTTTCGTCGGCTGTTTGTCCAGCAGGTAACTGAAGAGTGGACAGCAATGCTGAATGACAATCAAATTGCTGTTAACTCAAAGCTGAACCAAAACATGGATAACAAATACATCGCACTGCATTTAAGCGATGCTTACCAGGCATTTAAGCAGACTCATGCGAACCGTATCACCGATGATAATATCCAAGAACTGGTTCAAGAAGATCAAAGCAACCTGAAACGTGACTTTAAGCGCTTTGCGCAGGAGAATTACGATGAAGATGCTGCTGTGGCAGAGATTAAGAAGTCACTTCTGGAAACGTTATTGGCGACTAAGCCATATAGTCAGACAAGCGGGAACTATTGGATGCAGCAGCTTAACGCTCACATCACCTCATTACCGATTGCATTGTCATATCGTGGCCGGGGAGAAGAGTTCGGTGAAAAGTATGGGCCAGCCCAAGCAGACGACGAGGGTGAATTGCTTGGATACTTAAACTACGATGTCTCAAATGACACGTTAGGACTGTATAGCGAGTTCCAAAGAGCTATTCTCGAAGCTGATGGAGCTGAGTTCAATGAATTTGCCCGCCCAATTCTCTCTGATTTAATTGAACGCTATGTTCTAAATGCTATCGACAGCATTGAAGGCATGGTTAAGGACCGCATTACAGCTGGCCAGATCCAGAACAAGAGCCAGATGGAAGATGCCTTACGGGGTATTGCTAAGGCTAGTGAGAGTAGCATTGTTCAACAGGTACAGGAGATTGAACAAGCTCACACTGGCGAAGTAATTGATTCAATTGCTGAACAAGTGATTGATGCATACCCACAATTTGGCATTGACATTGAAAAGGCTATTGTTCATCAGCACCCTGGCAAACGAGTTCTCTTCGATCAAATTAACGTGGATGCAATCGCTGAAACGTATACGGCGAAGCAGAACGAAGACCAGCAGGGCGATGTTCGAACGGCTGTAAAAGCTGCGTTCCGACGGTATTTGCAAGATGCTGACGTTACAGCTGAACAGTTCACTGCAGGCTCTGGTATGTCAATTGATGATGTGGCTGATGAAGGAGTTGTCGAATTGCAGAAGCGGGCTTCTCATTATGCCCCAGGTACTGATCTAGCTGAAGAAATTCAGAATGATCCGAACCTGCAGGACGACATTTTCACGACATACCTAGAACTGTATGATGCCGGACATGACGAACCAGATAAGTCAGAAGTTGAAGCTGACCTTATCGAAACACTGGATCAAGATTTTATCACTAGCTCGTTCTTTGAGAGCGTAATTGGCTACTCAATTGATGACGCTATTGATCAGATCTACAGCCAAGCCAGTGACGGTGGACAGGTTAATGAGCAACTAGTTGACCAACTCTTTGCTCCACTGGTTGCTAAGTGCCAAAGTACCGCTGCTGACAGAGTTCGTGAGGCATTATTGAACCAAGGAATTGAAGACGATGGCCGGGTCGCCCAATTCCCAGCTGATAATTGTCGAGTAGTTTCCGGAATTATGGATATTGATGAGTATGCTGCTGATCACTTTGCTGATCTGCAAGATCAAGCTTAACTGCTGATCTATCACTCTTGGAACTTTAGAAAAGGAGATAATCATTATGGCTACTGAAAGTGAAGTAATTAAAGCTGCTGAAAATGTTGCTACGGATGCGTTCACTTCTTATCTGGACGAAGCTGAGATTAAGCCAGACTACTACCAGAAGGTAACTGGCTCAACTGTTGCATCAGATGCACAAATGGCTGTTGAAGACAACAGTGACTACCTGAAAGATATTGCTGATGAACGGGGCGGTGTTGAAGCTGCGGCTGATGCAGTCCAGAACGATGGTGAAACGCGTGACATGCTGTTCGACGAATATACTCAGAATTTTGCCGACATGGAAGAAGATTACAAGAAACAGAACGAAATGTTTGCTGAACAACAAGTTCTGGCTCGTATCACCAGTACCTTCGAAGATGACGGTATCTCTGACAAACTGATGGCTGCTGCCGCAGGCTTAACGATGTCTGACATCGCTCGTGAGGTTGCCCAAGCGATGATTAAAGAAGATCCTTCTTCCTTCGACGGCAAGGAAGGCTATGTAGATACTCCAGTTCTTGATGACTACATCACTCCTTATGAGGAAGAAGCTCGTGAACATGCTTCTGCTAAGGTTTACGACGACATCATGGAGCAATACAAGGTTAAGGACACGTCTCCACTTAGCCGGGTCGGTAACTATCCTACGGACAATTGCCGGTACGCAAGCGGCTTAATTTCCTTGGAAGCTTACATTGAAAAGAACCTTCCGGAAATTAACTCGGAAGACTAGATACTAAATAGACCATCGAATAATTCCATTACATTGTTATCAAAAATGCCTAGCAACTGCTGGGCGTTTTTTTGCTATGAATCCCTCAATGATACGTGTTACGGGCGTTATCGAATTGTAACAAAGCTGTTATGGTATCATAGGATTGTACGCGTTACAGTAGATATAGATATTAACGAAAACGCAAGAAAACATTGCATTCAAGAAAGGAAAAGGTGAAAGCTATTATGGCAAAACATTATCGAAAGGCTCTCGTTTCTTCAGCAGCTTTAGCAGCAGGTGTATTCCTAGCTCAAGGCGCAGTTCACGCTGACCAGGTAACTCTTAAGTCAGGTGATACGCTGTCTGCTTTAGCCATTAAGTACGGGACCACCGCAAATGCTTTGGCACAACACAATAACATTGCAGACGCTAACAAGGTATACGCTGGTCAAACTATTGATACCGACACTAATGCCAACACTACAACACCAACAACGGTTGTAGTTAAGGCTGGTGATACTTTGAGTTCCATTGCTAATACTTACAAGACGACGGTTCAGCAAATTAAGCAAGACAATGGTCTGACTAGTGATATGATCTATGTTGGCCAACAGCTGAAGATTAACCCAGCAGGTACTCCAGGCCAAGCACCAGCCCAACAGCAAACTACTCAACAAACTCAACAGCCTGCTCAACAAGCTGCACCACAACAGCAACAGCAAACTACTCAGCAGCAGGCACCAGCCCAACAGCAATCTAACAACTCTGGCTACCAGATGCGTACTTACCAGCCAGCAGTTACTACTCAACAGCGTAGTGCCGCTGCATCTAACTATACTTCTGGCGTAGCTAGTAACGATGCTGCAGCTAAGGCATGGATCGCTGGCCGTGAATCTGGTGGTAACTACAACGCTCGTAACGGCCAATACATCGGTAAGTACCAACTGTCATCTTCTTACCTTGGCGGTGATTACTCACCAGCTAACCAGGAACGGGTTGCTGATAACTACGTTGCTCAACGTTATGGCTCATGGACTAACGCTCAACGGTTCTGGCAGGCAAACGGTTGGTACTAAAATTAGCCAAGCTAATAATTAAGCCATAGGGCCTTGAATGTTACAATCGGGGGCCCTACAATAAATTCGTAACTTAGTATTGATCTATTTTCTGGAATTCCTCGCGAACAGTAACAATTTCAGATTAGTAAAAAGCCTCGCTGCTTAATGCAGTGGGGCTGTTTCTTTGCTATAATGTGAGTCTAACGAAAAAACCTGATTGCAAGTAGCACTAGCAATCAGGTTTAACATCCCTATTTCCATAACAAAGGACATTGAGAGCAGACGCAGTTAGGCTCCCAACATTTATGATAATGGGCCGTAAAACCCGTGACTTTAGTCGCGGGATATAAAGCCCCACCTGGAAGCCAAAAGGCTTCCTTTTTCTTTAATCATATGTATAATATTGTTAGCGATTAAAGAAAAGGGGTGAAATTGAATGCAATTAACACTAACATCAAAGGTGCGCTTATATCCAACCGCTGAACAAGCACGGCAATTTGAACGGGTAACCGTTGAGTATCAGCGTGTCTGCAATCTAGTTAGCCAGTGGGAATTTGAGAAACAATTCAAGGTTAACCAGAAAATCTTTCAAAAAGAGCTGTATCACCAGATTAGAGCTGAAAGCAGTCTTAATTCGCTGATGGTACAGTCAACCTACCGGACCGTTGAAGCTCGGTATAAGACAGTTAAGCAACAACTCTTCCAGCACCCTTACCACTTCCAAGATAAGAATACTGGCAAATGGTATCGGTTCAACCGGGATCTTGGCTGGCTACGCAAGCCAATTAAGTTTGGACGCCCACAAGCAGATTATGTGCGGAACTTGAACTACTCATTTGTTAAGCAAGGGACGTTAATCTCAATTAACGTGCTTGGCCAGCGGATCAAAGTTCAATTTAACGATCAATATACTCAAGACTGGTTCACCCATGATGCCAAACTAGGTACCGCCAAGCTGGTTCAATCAAGCGGCCACTGGTTCTTACACATTCCAGTGACAATGGAAGTAGCCGACTGGGAAAAGAACACGAACCGGCATATTGTTGGTATTGATCGTGGTCTCCGGCAAATTATGACTATCTATGACGAGCATGGAAGAACCAAGTTCTTCAATGGCAAGCATTTAGCCTACCAGCGTCATAAATATGCTTACTTGCGGCAGAAATTACAAGCAGCAGGTACTAAGTCCGCCAAGCGGCATTTGAAGCGCTTGGGGCAACGAGAGAACCGCTGGATAAACGATGTTAACCATTGCTTATCTAAGACACTCGTTGACTATTATGGGCCAAATACATTGTTTGTCATTGAAAACCTGCAAGACGTCACTTTTGAGCGTAAGCGTGCTGATAAGAGCGCCACCCACGATCTCCATTCATGGAGCTTCTTTGACTTAGCTAATAAGTTAATCTATAAGGCTCATGAACAAGGAGCAGAAGTCTTAACGGTTAGCGCTGCTTATACCAGTCAACGTTGCCCACGGTGTGGGCAAATTCGCAAAGATAGCCGTAACCACGAGCTTCATCAATACCATTGCCCGTATTGCGGATTCACCACGAATGATGACCGTATTGCGGCTATGAACCTCTACGATCTCGGTAAACAATATCTTAGTGGCAATGAACAGCCTAAATTTGAATTAACTAATGTTAACGACTGATACGTTGTTAACAGAGGGCGCTGTCAACCGCCCAAACGTAGTCACTATACGAAGGAGCACGTAGTACGTTACTACTTCTGAGCCGTAAGGCTCGTGAACTACAAGCCCGGTACCTTAGTGCCGGGAAGTTGACAGTATACCACATAAGCAAAAAATAACAACTCGGCATCCCCAAACTGGTGCTGAAAATGTCTAACTATCCCCGCCACACCGGTAATTGCGGTCTACCTGTGGTATAATATATCTGTATCAGTTGCCACAACAGTGAAAAAGAAAGGTGACAATTAATGACAACTGCCGAATTGATCGAGAAGCGTAAACCGCTGCTCGACAAGTACACACATAAGTACATGAACATGGGAAAGGACAGTACCGATGTTGATGACGTTATGGGCTTCTTTGAGCTCACCAAGGAGCAACAGTCCATCCTCGTTAATTACTGCTTAACGGCCTTTATTCCCACAAAGCGGATGAACCACAACCACACGTCTTATGGTCTGAAGCACGTCTTTGCAAAGTTCCCAGACGGTTTCTATGTAACTAATGGGCAATTTAAGGGTGCCATGATGCTTGCTGGGTATCTGCCACATAATAAATCGGACCGCAACTGGAACTTCTCCATTGCTGAGAAGTGCCCGGGCACTGGCTTTCAAGAGAACCAGGAGTACGATCCACATGGTAAGGCACGGCACTACATCCCCTTACCGTAGTAAATGCTAAAAGAAGCTCTGCCGACAACGTAGCAGGGCTTTCTTCATGCCAAGTGTAGTCTAACAGGGACAAATTCAATTAATTGGGAGTTAATCATGCAATCATTCCACGAAATCATCTTCTACATTCTATGGACGTTCACCGTGGCCATCTCGGCTGTAGGTGACTACAAACTCTACCGAGAAGTGGCTAACGGGGAGTTCAAGGAAAGGCTCAAAGACAGTAGTGAAGACATGGGTACGACTGTTGATGCTTTGAACCAGGCAATTGGTGAGAAGAAGACCCGCCTTCTTAATGCGGTTATCTCATCAATACCGCTGATTGTTGTCGTTATCCTAGACTTTGCCATGTATTATCAAGGTCGATACTTTGAATCTGACATGCTTAACCGGGCTACTTTAACCTACTTAGGTGTTGAAATTCTGGATAGCCTGTTTATTGCGATCAAGTGGCCGAACCCGATGTTCCCAGAACGACCAATCTCCAAGGACGTTATGGCCACGACAATCTTTTTGAAAGTGGGCAAGGAAACACGTTCTTTTAAGGACGTGATGAATTGCCCAT
>CAMFOZ010000088.1 GCA_945971245.1 uncultured Lactobacillus sp. | reverse complement strand
GAGATCAGCCTCGGTCTCGTGGGCTCGGAGATGTGTATAAGAGACAGCATCGATTACAAAGACACTGATTTATTACGTCGGTTCATCTCCGAACGGGGTAAGATCTTACCACGTCGGGTAACTGGTACGAGCGCCAAGAACCAACGTAAGTTAACGGTCGCTATCAAGCGTGCCCGGATCATGGGTCTTCTGCCATTCGTTGCTGAAGACTAATCCAAAATAAAAAAAGCTTGCTTCATTGTGAAGTGAGCTTTTTTTGTATCGCAATTAGGACGAAAGGGCTGACCTATTAGGTTGGTCGTTTGCTGTTTTGGTGAAAGGAAAGTAAAATGCGTAAAATCGAAGGACACATTCACCTCGTCCGGGAGATGGCCGGCGCCAAGGGGCAAGGCCGGCTCAGTCCCCTGGGCAATGGTTACGCCATCTGGGATGACGGTGAGATTATTAAATTGATTCCGGACGGCTGGGGAGATGACAACTTCCTGGCTGAAAAGTACCTGCAGATTATGGATGAGGAAGGAATTGAGAAGGCGGTCATCCTTCAGGGAACCCTGAATGGCTACCAAAATTACTATACCTACCAGGTGGTCAAACGCTACCCCGACCGCTTTATCGGTGCCTTTTCTGTCGATCCCTTTGACGACCAGGTGATGGCGATTGTTCATCGTTACGTTGATGATCTCGGCTTTCGGGCCATCAAATTTGAGATCAGCCAGGGGGCGGGCTGCACGGGTTCCACCGGCCATTTCGACTGGATATTGATAATCGGGTCACCCAGATCTTCCATTACCTGGCAGACTACCCTGGCTTTGTGGTGACGGTCGACTACGGGGCGACTGACCAGACCAGTTACCAACCAGAAGCAATTGTTAACCAAGCCCGGCGCTATCCAGAATTAGACTTTGTGGTCTGCCATCTTTCCTTCCCCGATAGCAAGCACCCTAACCAGCTGGCTAACGTACTTGGCCAGTTTGCCCCGCTGGCTAACATCAGTGTTGATATTTCGGCGATCCAGGATATTCTGGGCGAGGGCCGTGATGACTTTCCATATCCACGGAGCCAATGGGCGGTTCGCCTTGCTAAGGAACGCTTAGGGGCTAAACGAATCATCTGGGGAAGTGACGCCCCGTGGTCCGCAACGTTTAATAGCTACCACCAGCTCGCGACCTGGCTAGAACATACCGATATCTTTACCCCGGCTGAATTGACTGACGTGATGGCCAACAACGCTGCGCGGATCTACTTTAAGCCGGATAATGTTGCGGCGGCTCGTCAGGCCAATGACCCGGCCTTAGCGCGCTTTAAGGCTCATCATCCGGGAGCAGTTGATTAAGCGAATCGGGCTTCTTTTAGTGGCCGGTGTGATATGATAGTAATATCCAATTAAAAGGCGGTGCTACCGCTGATTTGGGAGGATTATTATGCGTGAATTTTTCAGTCGTGAAAACTGGCTGTTTTATCTGAAACACCCAGCGGTCCGCTGGAATGTCTATTACATATTATGTGTGACCGTGATCAGTTTGGTTCTGGCCTTTATGTTTAGCTGGGAAGTCGGACTGGTGGTTTTAGTATTGGCAGTTATTGGGAGTACTGTCAGTCTCCGTCGACTTCGGCAACTGGTCAACGATACCCACGAATACTTAAAACGCCTGACATATCAGATTAAGAGTGGCCAACAAGAGGCCCTGTTAGAGATGCCAATGGGGATGATCATGCTCAACGCCCGGAACGAGATTGAGTGGATTAATCCGTATATGGCGCGCTACTTCAAGCTCGAGAAGGTCGTTGGTAAGAGTGTTGACAGTGTTGATGAGCAACTAGCGAAGATGATTGATAACGGCCGTAGTCATAAGGGTGCCCAGATTGTTACCTGGCGGGACCGGCAATTTGAGTTTCTGGTTCAACCGCGCTACCGAGTGGCGTACTTGCTGGACATTACCAAGTATGCTGCGGTGGAGCGACAGTACCGGCAGGAACAGATCTTCTTGGGGAACATCTACCTGGATAACTACGATGAATTGATTCAAGGGATGAGCGATACAGATGTCTCTAACCTGCACAACTATGTTACCTCAGAGATCAGTAAGTGGGCGAGCGCTAACCACCTCTTGATGAAGATTATTGATGACGATAACTACCTGATTATCGGTCACCAGAGCTCGCTCACGGAACTGGAGAAGAAAAAGTTTAAGATCCTGGACGTGATTCGCCAGAGTACGTCCCAACGCAACTCACCAGTCACCCTTAGTGTGGGGATTGCCTACGCTGAAAATGACCTGATCAAGTTGGCAGACACGGCGCAGAACAACTTGGACCTGGCGCTTGGTCGTGGTGGCGACCAGGTTGTCGTCCGGGCCAAGGACCAGCCAGCGCGTTTCTATGGCGGGAAGACAAACCCGATGGAGAAGCGGACGCGGGTACGGGCCCGGATGATCAGTCAGGCATTGCAGGAACTGATCAACCAGGCGGACCAGCTGTTCGTTATGGGGCACCACAACCCTGATATGGACTCCTTGGGGGCTTGCCTGGGGATTCGCCGGATTGCTGAGATGAATGGTAAGGAGTGCTGGATCGTAGTGGATGATGAGCACCCCCACGCCGATATCCAGCGTCTGATGAATGAGATTGACAACTACCAGACGATCAAGGACCACATTATCACGCCGGCGGAGGCCCTGGAAAAGGCTACCGATAATAGCCTGCTGGTGATGGTGGACCACGCCAAGCGGAGCATTACGATCTCGCCTGAATTGTACGACCAACTCCAGAACCGGTTAGTAATCATTGACCACCACCGGCGCGGTGAAGAGTTCCCCGAGAACCCACTGCTGGTTTACATCGAGCCGTACGCCTCCTCAACCTGTGAACTGATCACCGAGATGTTCGAATACCAGCCACGGGAAGGTAAGGGGTTGAATAAGCTCGAGGCCACGACGATGCTGACGGGAATTCAGATCGATACGAAGTCCTTTACGAAGAGCGCCGGAACCCGGACCTTTGATGCGGCCAGTTACCTGCGTTCGGCCGGAGCTGATGGGATGATGATTCAGTCCTTCATGAAGGAGGATCCGCAGAGCTTCATGGACCGTAATCACTTAATTTCCCGGGCAATAATTGATGATCACATGGCAATCTGTGCCGGTGAGGACGACCGGGTCTATGACTCCGTCACGGCGGCCCAAGCGGCAGATATGCTCCTCCAAGTCGAAGGGGTGGAGGCCTCATTTGTCATCACCAAGCGGGCCGATGATAAGGTCGGCATTTCTGCACGTTCGGCTGGTGACGTCAATGTCCAGATCATCATGGAGCAGATGGGCGGCGGTGGTCACCTGGCTAATGCAGCAACCCAGATTGCCGGTGAGACCGTCGATACCGTTCGAAAGGAATTAATTGATCTTCTGGCGAAGACGGTTGATAATAGTAGTCAGGAAGATGAAGAGGAGTGAACAAGATGAAAGTTATTTTTACACAAGATGTTCGTGGCCGGGGTAAACGTGGCCAGGTCAAGGAAGTACCAGATGGCTACGCTCAGAACTACCTGATCAAGCGGGGCCTGGCTAAGCAAGCTACTAAGGCCGCAATGAGTCAACTGGCTGGTCAGCAACGGGCTGAGGCTAAGCACGCTGCCGAAGAGCTGGAAGAGGCTAAGCGTCTGAAGAAGGTCTTAGAAGACGATAAGACAGTTGTTGAGCTCAGCGGAAAGGCTGGTACGGACGGTCGGATGTTTGGCTCAATCTCGACTAAGCAGATCGCCACGGCCCTGCAAAAGCAATACAAGGTCAAGATCGATAAGCGTAAGATCGAACTGGCTGCGCCGATCAAGGCCTTGGGCTACGTAAACGTACCGATCAAGCTGCACCCCGAAGTTAGTGCCGAAATTCGGGTACATATTGCGGAAAAGTAGTTTAATCGGTATAATTGAATTTCGATTTATTAAAAGCGAGGTATCGTCATGGATAATGCACCAATGCAAGAAGAGCCACACGATATTGAAGCTGAAAAGGCAGTTCTTGGAGCTGCTTTTTTAAGTAAGAACGCGTTGGCAGACGCAATGGAATACTTGCAACCCGGGGATTTTTATAAGCGGGCCCACCAGATTATCTTTTCGAAGATGGTGGCGTTGAATGATGATGACCAGCCAATCGACGTGGTGACGATCAAGAGTGCTCTGGATAAGGACAAGCAGACCGAAAACGTTGGTGGGATGGTCTACCTAGCTGAACTGGCCTCGTCAGTTCCGTCAGCGGCTAACGTGACCTTCTATGCCAAGATTGTCCATGATAAGGCCGTCCGCCGTAACCTGATCAATACCGCCACTAAGATCATCAACGAGGGGTACGCAGACGATAACGACACCACCGACCTGATCGACCAGGCGGAGCAGTCCATCCTGCACGTGTCTGAATCAAATAACCAGGATGGTTTCCAGAACATCCAGCAGGTCCTAAACAGTGCGATGAACCACATCGAGACCCTCTCTGGCAATGACTCAGAGATTACTGGTCTGGAGACGGGGTACCCGCAACTAGACCGGATGACGACTGGTTTCCATCCCGATGAACTGGTAATCATTGCGGCCCGGCCGGCGGTGGGGAAGACCGCCTTTGCCCTCAACATTGCCCAGAACGTGGCCACTAAGACTGATAAGACGGTGGCAATCTTCAGTCTTGAAATGGGTGCCGAATCACTGGTCAACCGGATGTTGTGTGCTGAAGGAAATATTGATGCCAACCACCTCCGGACCGGGAACCTGACCCCTGATGAATGGGAGAGCCTGTTCTTTGCAGCGGGGACGCTGTCGAATGCCCACCTCTATATCGACGACACCGCCGGAATTAAGGTAGCCGAGATTCGGGCGCGCTGCCGACGGTTGAAGAAGGAGACCGGTAACCTGGGCCTAATCGTGATTGATTACCTGCAGCTGATTGAAGGGAGCAACCCTGATAACCGGCAACAGGAAGTGTCCGAGATTTCACGGCAGCTCAAGAAGCTGGCTAAGGAATTAGAGGTACCGGTAATTGCTCTGTCACAGCTCTCCCGGGGAGTTGAACAGCGGCAAGACAAGCGGCCGGTCCTGTCTGATATTCGTGAGTCCGGATCAATTGAACAGGATGCGGATATCGTTAGTTTTCTTTACCGTGACGACTATTACGAGCACGATGATGGTGATGATGACCAACAGGACGGTGGTCAAAACGGTGATGGTGACGACTCCAACGTCAGTGAAGTCGAAGTCATCATTGAGAAGAACCGGAGTGGCCCGCGGGGGACAGTCAAGCTGTTGTTTGCGAAGTCTTACAACAAGTTTGCCTCCGTGGCCTACGTACCGGGGGAACAACAAAACTAAAAGTCCGAGAACCAGTCTAGGCTATGGCCGAGTTCTCAGCTATGTAACTGTAGTATCGAAGGGGCGTTTCAGATTTACTGGAGTGCTCTTTTCGTTCGCTTAAGGAGAAAAAACAAGGAGGCGTTAGGATGAACCGTCAAACAAAGGGAATTGAGTTGAAATGGCTGCTGTTGGGGATGTTCTTCGGGAGTATCGGCAACAGTTTTGTCTGGCCATTGACCACGATTTATATGCATGAGCAGCTGCACGAGTCATTAACCGTATCAGGGATTGTCTTGCTATTTTATTCCGGGGCCAATGTGGTCGGTAGCTATATCAGTGGATTGCTCTTTGATAAACGGAATCCGCGCCACCTGATGCTTGGTGGGACCATCGCCGCGACCATTGTGATCGGCGCAATGATCTTCTTCAATGGTTGGCCCATCTACGCTATCCTGTTGACGGCGATCGGCTTTTTCAACGGCTGGATCATTACGATGGTTAATTCGTTTGGGACCCGGCTACACAAAGATGGCCGTTACGTCTTCAACATGCTCTACTTCGCTAACAACTTGGGGATGGTGATCGGGACCACGATTGTCGGCCCGCTCTATCAGCACGCCCACGGAAACATCTCGCCGCTGTTTACCATCACGACGATCCTCTACATCCTCTTCACGATTGTCGTCTTCGTCTACTTCCGTGAAGATCCGCACCCAGCAGCGGTGGATCCCGAACGGTTCAAGAGCGACGAGGCAGAAACAACGACCAAGCTACCTCGCGCCAACTTGTGGATTACTTGGATCTTCTTTGTGGCACTCTGCGTAGTCTGGACGATGTACGAGCAGTGGTCCAGTAACCTGTCTGTCTTCATGACTGAACAGGGGATTTCAATGACCAAGTACAGTCTGCTGTGGACGTTGAACGGGGTCCTGATCGTCATCATGCAACTGCTTTTGACCTGGCTGAACCGCTGGCATAATAACCCCTATGCGCAAGTCTTCATTGGGATCTTTACGGTTGGCTTCTCCTTCGTCCTCTTGCTATTTGCTAAGAGCTACGCCTGGTACGTTATCGCCATGGTGATCCTGACAATCGGTGAAGCCACTGCCTTCCCAACAATGCCTGCCATCGTCAACAGCCTCTCGCCAGTTGATGTTAAGGGTAAGTACCAGGGGATCCTTAATGCGTTCTCATCACTGGGGAAGGCGTTTGGGCCACTGTTTGGGGGCCTGATTATTGGGGCAGCCTCCTACCACATCCTCTTTGTGGTCTGCGCGGTCTCAATCTTTGTAATGGAAATTATTGTCTGGGCAGTTGTTCAGCTGAACAAGTCCCGGACGGTCAAGTGCTAAGGAAGTAATTGTGGTGTTCTACAACAACTTTGACAACGTTCATGGTGAGGACCGCTATGGAATGGTCGGGAAGACCGGTGACGGTTTTCGTGAGAATCGGCAACTGGAGGTTTCGTGCTACCGGTGCCATAAAGAGCCGTTGGTGATCGCGGAACGAAACTGGATGGACACCAACCAAGATGACTCACAACGTTACCAGATCGTGGTGGCCTGTGAGCATTGCGGGGCGGTTGATGAATTTATTGTCAATGATGGTCGCGAGGGTAAAATCGGTAAGCTGAAGCATGGCAAGCAGCCGGTCAGTCCCGCACAACTGAATTAGTAAAAGGGTTAGGCCGCAATGCCTAACCCTTTTAGCTTAGAGTTATTTCCTGGGAAATGTCTTGCCTTCCCAACTGGTGAAGATGCTAAAATGGGACCTATAAAGGCTAAGGGAGGTAAGAGCGATGGATACTAAACAGTACCGTTATACAAAAGACAACTTTAACATTAAGAAGGCCCCAACTTGGGTGGCGGACTCCAATGATCAGCTTGACAAGATCAAGGACACGATCGATAAGAATATTAAGCGGATCAAGGAAGCGCAAAAGAAGATGTATGCCCATCACCGTTACGGGGTGATTGTCGTTTTCCAGGCAATGGATGCCGCCGGTAAGGACAGTATGATCTCACACATCTTCTCCGGAGTGAACACAGTTGGCTTCAAGGTTGCTAACTTTAAGCAACCAACCTCAGAGGAGCTGCAGCATGAATACCTTTGGCGGATTAACAAGGCCCTGCCAGAGCGGGGATCAATCGGGGTGTTTAACCGGTCCTACTATGAGGATGTTCTGGTTTCCCGAGTACATCCAGAATTAATTCTCAAGGCAAACCTGCCGGGCGTGACGACCCTGCTGGATGTCAACAAGGACTTCTTCGACATGCGCTATGAGGATATTCGTAACTACGAAAAATATCTGTCTCACAACGGTTACATGATCTTGAAATTCTTCCTCCACGTCTCCAAGGAGGAGCAGAAGAACCGGTTCTTATCCCGGATTGAGACGCCACGGAAGAATTGGAAGTTCTCTGCGGCCGATATCCGTGAACGGCAGTACTGGGATAAGTACCAGTCAGCCTACAACAAGGCGATCAACGCCACCGCTACTAAGGAGAACCCGTGGTACGTCATCCCGGCCGATGACAAGTGGTACTCGCGGCTGATTGTCTCGGATATCATCACCAAGCAAATTGAAAAGTTGCCACTGGCCTACCCAAAGATGACCCCTGATCAGGAAGGGGAATTGGCTAAGGCCCACCAGATTCTATTAAATGAAGACGGAAAGAAAAATTAGAAAGGCAGATTGTAAAATTTAAGTTGAACATTTAAGTGGACAGAAAAACCCATAAAG
>CAMFOZ010000087.1 GCA_945971245.1 uncultured Lactobacillus sp. | reverse complement strand
TTTAATTTGGATTGTTTCAAAAAGCTTAGTCACTCAGTTTCTTGGCTTCTTCATCAAGCTTTGCGAAACCAGAGCCATCAGGCTTCTTGTTTCCACGCTTTTCCATAGCCTTACGGGCCATTTCCTTACGTTCTTGTTTGCTCAGTGCCATAATAACTTCGCCTCTTTTCGAAACGCTCCGTTGGTAACAGATATCATACGGAAGTAAAATATCTGTTACATACATTATAATTCATATTATAAAAATTACAATATTGAATGATTAAATTATTAAGAAAGTCCTCAATTACCGATTTGCTTCTTTAAAATTTATTAAAAGTTGGCTAAGATTAAACTAGTATTCAGACAAGGGGAAATGCTTATGGCAAATGAAAATCAAGACAGTAAGGCCGTAGATGTTAGCCAAGAAATAAAGGGACGGATTGAAACCAAGGTCAAGTACCTGCAGGAATTAGATCAGGCCATCGACCAGCACCGGGACCGCGACGTTTACCGGTTATTGGATAATCAACGGTATGCTAAGGAAATCGAACACCGTGAGCAGCAGCCCAACGATGAAGGTGTAATGAGCCTAGTAGATGATCTAGCTGACCAGTTGAGTAGCTACCTCAGTGTCAACTTAATCAAGTACCTGGGGAAGACCTACCCATTCTTCTACTACGAAGAGTACCAGACGGGGCACTACCGGATCTACTTCGGTAACTGGTGGGACCGGCGCCGCTTTGGTGAGTTGGATGTATTGAACGTCCGCTTCTCATTTGACCAGACCGAGTACGAGATGTTAAATAAGTCCTTCGCACTGGCCCGGAAGAACAAGCGCTACAACAGTGACCGGATCAATAAGATCTCCAGTGAAAATGACCGTCTGCAGGACCTGATTGATCACCAGCGGGAACGGGAAGAGAAGCGTCAGCACATTCAAGAAGAGCTTAAGGATATTAATTCGCACTCTGGCCTGTTTGAATCTAGTCGGAACCGGGCTACCCGTGAAGAACTGGTTGCACAATTGCAAAAGCTGGAGGATCAAGAGTCTGAGTCCCGGACAGCGGCCCAAACGATTAAGGAAAATGAGCAGGTTGTCCTGGCCCTTTCCAAGGAAAACACCATCTTAAGCTATGAGCAGAAGAGTATCATTGATACCTTTGGCAGCTTTGAGGATTTTGAATTGGCTAACCGTAACCTTTATGCCGATTACCTCAAGAGCCTAGCTGATGATAAGGATGCAGGGAAGCAGGTGAATGCAAATGACTAGTAACAAGATTGAAAATTCACCGACTGCTAAGATCAATGCCCTTTCGGATTCCTTCAAGCACGTTCTGGAGCGGGGACAGCAGTATGTTGACCTGCTCGATCAACTGGCCCAGACTGATGACGCTGAGGAGCTCCTGGCTGCCGCTGAAAAACTGGCTGAGCAGGACCTACATAATGCCTTTATTGACTTTCCTCAGCACTATCAGGCGGCCGATTATTGCATGCTTTTCATGGGTCGGCTGTTAGAGATGCATAACGTCACCAGTGTAACGGTCGATGAGAATGGTCAGCATGAATTTGTCGCCATGATCGACCCCCTAGAAGACACCAGCTTCAAATTTGTGGTTAGCGATAATGGTGAGGCGGCCTTTACTGAACAGACGCAGCAGCAGCCGTTATTCTACATGAACCTTGAGCAACGCCTGTTCCAGTTCAATAACCGTGCCCTCGTGAACTACTTCATTGTCTACGCACTTAAGAAGCACAGTGACCTGGAACTGCGGGATGCCATCAAGCCGCTGATTGAGTTTGCCAATGAGCTGGCGGACGACCTCAACTTCACCATCAACCTCGGCATCCTGAACACCGCCAATAATCAGCGGTTCAAACTTCGCGAACCCAACCTGCAATTAACGGTAATTGACCGGCTCTTTGTTAAGACGGGTGAGACCGACTACATGTTGATGAACTTGCCACAGAACAGTGGGGCTGAACTGTTACTGGACCAGGGAATCAAGTTTGACCTATCATTTGATCCGGATGACTACAGTCAGGAATGGGCCTTCCAAGTTAAGGATCCGGGTGAACAGGTTTCCTTCTTTGACATCCTGCTGCACTACACCATGGTTCGGCAATGGTACCTCGCTGACCGGGATGCATTAGCTGTCCGTTCAGACCAGTTGATCATTGCTGATGACGAGGATGCGGATAATGATCAATTAGCAGCAACTATTCCGCCTGAACCGACTGAAGAAGTGATGTCGACCACGGCGGTTGATGAAGGACCAGAGGATGACGCTGATAACGATAGTGAAGCAGCGGCTGACGAGGATAGTGAAGCGGTGACTGATGAGGAAGCAACAGAGCAGAAGAAGCATGATGAGGATGATTAAATGTTAGATATTACCAAGATGCTGCATACGGTGGTTGACCTTGAGCTGACGGTTGATGATGCCAAGGAACTGCTGATTGGTCCAGAGACTCGTCAGCAGACCATCTTCGTTCAGCTGGATTATCAACTCGCTAACTTTGCTCAGGCTGCCGGATGGGCGGATGTCCTTGAAGAGGAAACCGCGGATCCAATGGCTGCTCAGCAGAGCTACCTGAAAAGCTTGGCACTGCTGCTGTTGTTTAGTGCGAAAAAGCAATGGACCCACCTGGTAGTGATGGATGATGATCAGTGGCAGCGGGTCACCACAGCTAAGCAATCAACGAAACTGGCGGACTTGAATAAGGAGTACCTGGCAATTAAGCACTTCTTGAACGGTGCTTACTACAGTCACCGGCAAGAAGATTTCCGGCATGCCTGGCACCTCTTATTGAAGATGGGGATCGTAGACTTTGGTTACCAACCTGCCGATCTTCAAAAAGGATACCTGGCGCTCCTGGACAAGGTTGCTAAGCAGTATGAAGATTAGAAAGTAAAAAGGAGTTCGAGGACAATCAATGTCTTCGAACTCCTTTTCTTGAAGTTGAAATATTAGGCTAAGCCTTCCGATCACGGGCAGCCGCACTGTGCTTACCGGGAACCCGGTTGTTTGCGACGACGTTACCGATGACCGATCCGGCGAGAATTAGTACAATAATCAATAATGGCAACATAATTAATCACCCCAAATCAATCTTCTACTTAACATTATTGTTACTTTTTGCTGAATTTGCAATCATTTTGTAACAATTAAAGGAAAATCTTAAATAATTCGGGGAAAATAAATAAAAACCCCGGGTACTGTATTAGTACTCGGGCTTTTTGGTTTGCACACGAAACATCGCAAAGCGTTGATATATCAACCTCTAAAATGGAACGAGCGGGGGTCGAACCCGCAACCCTCGGTTTAGAAGACCGATGCTCTATCCAGTTGAGCTACCGTTCCAGACAGCACCTAGTATATAATCTCCGGTACGCTTATGTCAATATCGTCTTATATAGCATAAATTTTTTAGTAGGATAAATCCTTTATTCATTTGACAAAGCGCTTTCAAATGCATTATACTTAGTACTGGTAGAAGTATAGAAGTAAGGGGGAACTTAAGCTTATCTATGAAGGGATGATGATTTATGGCTGTTAATAAAACAGATCCGCGCGTAATTAAGACTCGTAACAGTCTGCGCAAGGCTCTTGTTTATCTGATGCGTCGTGACAAAATTGAAAACATCAGCGTGCAGAAGATTACCGAAACTGCCAACATCACCCGCGGAACTTTCTATCTTCACTACCGCGATAAGCAGGATTTTATTGAGTCCGCGATGAAGGACATTCTCGATGATTTCTTTGCACAGGTGATGGTGGATAGTGAGAACTTTGGCTTGTCAAAAGAGCGGACAGTGCAGGTGATTTCTCTGCAGAAGGCATTCCAGTATATCGAAAAAAATGCCGATATTTTTGATGTTCTTTTGAATGATGAAAACAATAATGGTTTCTATGAGCGATTCTATAACCGCTTAGCCAACTACTTAACCACTTATGGTAACGTTATTAATGACAATCAAAAACAGCTTGAAGTTCCTTTGAATTTGCAGATTTCCTTCATCTGTTCAGCATTTCTTGGCTTGATCAGTCACTGGCTTGAGGATGGGTTGATCTATACCTCTCGTTACATGACCCTGAGTACTACCAAGATGCTTAACCAGTTAAACAGCGACGGGGCATCGCTTGTGAGCTTCTTTAGTGGTGAAAAGGACTCCGTTGTAGAAGAGATTTAACCCCGAGAAGTTGTTCGGCAGCCGTCATTATGGCGGCTGCTTTCTTTTTGGATTTTTTTATTGACGTTAGGGTGAAAATTTGCTATCATACAAACGTTGTATTTGTGAACCAACAACTACAACCGCGCGCTATCAAGTTTAAAGCATTTGCTGCTTGATTCGGCGAGTCTTAGATACTAAGGAGGTGCACAATATGTACGCAATTATTGTTACTGGTGGCAAGCAATACAAGGTTGAAGAAGGTAAGTCAATCTTTGTTGAAAAGCTTGATGCTAAGCAGGGTGACAAGGTAACCTTTGACAAGGTTGTCCTGGTCAGCGGCGACGATACCAAGATCGGTACGCCATTTGTTGATGGTGCTGCTGTTGAAGGTACTGTTGAAAAGCAAGGCAAGGAAAAGAAGGTTGTTACCTTCAAGTACAAGCCAAAGAAGCACACCCACACTAAGCAAGGTCACCGTCAACCATACACTAAGGTTACGATCAACAAGATTAATGCTTAATGCGGAGGTGAGACAATGATTCGGGCCCATTTTAGTTTAGATTCGGATCGGCGGATCACCGCATTTCAAATCACCGGCCACGCCGATGCTGGCCCCTATGGTCAGGATATCGTCTGTGCGGCGGTTTCAGCATTGTCAATCTCAGTGATTAATGGTTTGGACAAACTGGTCCAGGCTCATCCGGTGATTGAGAGTGACAATGATAACGGTGGCTTCTTAAAAGTCACCGGCCTTAAGAGCGACCATGATAGTCAGCTCTTATTGGAGACTCTCTTGAATGGCCTTTTGGACATTCAGGAGAGTTATCCAGATAACATTGAAGTTAAAATGTTAAATTAGTTCATTGCTGGAGGTGAACAACTATGATTATGGATTTGCAATTCTTCTCCCACCACAAGGGGGGTGGTTCCACTGCCAACGGTCGGAACTCAGCTGGTCGTCGTCTCGGGACCAAGGCTGCTGATGGTTCAGTAGTTACTGCTGGTTCAATCATCTACCGTCAACGTGGTACGCACATCAACCCAGGTGAAAACGTGGGCCGTGGTGGCGATGATACTCTTTACGCTAAGGTTGCCGGCGTTGTTAAGTTCGAACGCATGGGCCGCAGCAAGCGGAAGGTATCTGTTTACCCAGTTGCCGAATAATATTAAGAGCACTGCCTTGCGCGGTGCTTTTTTCGTTTAAAAGAAACGGGGGATTAAAATGACACGGATCGAACGCCTGCAAAAACGCCTGGAAAAGCTCTATATCGATGCCTTCCTGGTGACTAATCATGAAAATATCTTCTACCTCACCGGCTTTGACCTGCTGGAAGGGGACGGTTACCTGTTGATTACCAAAAATAACGCGATCATTGTCTCTGATGATCGTTACCAACTGGCCCTAGAAGAGTTTGACAGTGATGAGGTTGTGGCGACCATCACACGCGACTATTATGGGGACCTTAACCGGATCTGCCAGGCTCTCAAGGTAACTGTTCTGGGATATGAGGACACCATCCCCTACCGCCTCTACGATGTCTTAGACGAGGTGATGGTGGCTGATATCGTTCCCTTTACCAACTTGATTGAGAAGATGCGGATGATTAAGGATAGTGGTGAACTGGCCAAACTGCAACGAGCCGCTGATCTTCAAGCGCAGGGCTACCAATACGTGCTGAATCAGGTCCAACCGGGGATGACGGAACGCCAGCTGGCCAACCAGCTGGACTTCTGGATGAAGGAACACGGTGCTAGTGAAGCCTCGTTCCCCACCATCATGGCTAGTGGTGAAAATTCGGCTAAGCCCCACGCGACCGCAAGTGACCGGGTGATTAGTGATGGGGATGTGGTGACCCTGGACTTCGGTTACTATGTGGATGGCTATACTGCGGACATGACCCGGACGTTTGCGGTGGGCTCGATTGATCCCGAATTACGGGATGTCTATGAGATCGTTAATACGGCGCGGCAAGAAGTGATTGACCACATCAAGGTTGGTGAGCGTGGGGATGTTCTCGATGCCTATGGTCGGCAGTTGATTGCCCAGGCTGGCTACGATGACGAGTTTAATCACGGGATGGGGCATGGAATTGGCCTGGCAGTACATGAGCTACCCGCCAGCTACGGTCCCGCGGCTACGGACGTGAAGCTCCACAACAATGAGGTAATTACGGTCGAACCGGGGATTTATATCCCAGAAATTGGTGGTGTCCGGATCGAGGACGATGTCGTGGTTACTCATGGCGGTCCACAGGTCTTAACCATGGCCCCGACTGACCTGATTATTGTAGGCGACTAATGATGGAAGATTTGCAAGAACTCTACGCGACCATCGATGAACGCGGCCACCGGGCCCTGGCAGCACACCAAGAAGAAATTGACCCCTACCTGATGGCGGCTGATGATGACCGCCGGGGATTATCACTGATTCTGCACCTACCAGCCCACGTTTCCCGAAACATTAACTTTGCCCTGCAACCACTGAAGAAGACTGGGCTAGGGCTGTACTGTTATCCGGCAGCGGATATGCATATCACTGTCATGGACATTATTGGCGCCCATAGTGGCTTTCACCTTCCCGCTGACCAGCTGGCACGTTATCGGCAGCTAGTCGCTGAAACGGTGACAAGTACGCCGTCAATTGACTGGCACCTGGCTGGGCTGATGTTGAGCCCGGCCGCGGTGATGGTCAAGGGTTACTATTCGCCATCGATGGTAACGCTGCGGAATAACTTGCGCGCTCACCTTACTCAGGCTGGCCTGCCGGTTCATGAGCGGTATACGACCCGGTCTGGGCACGTTACGGTGGCGCGGTTTGCTCAACAGCTTCCTGATCCACGGGCGGTAGTAGGACTGGTGGATGCGGATCATTCGCTAGCCTTTGGCGATTTCACCAGCACGCGGGTGGACCTGGTCATCCATGACTGGTATAACCGCCGGGTTCAGGTGGTCGACTCGTTTGCTTTTAGCGAATGAGTCGAGGAACATTGATTTTTGTCCTTGTTTAGTGCAAAATAGAATAAGTAATCTTAAATTGGGTATGATCACCCGATGACGAAGAAGTGGAGGACTAGTAATGGCAGAAGATTCAAAGATTATCCTCAACAGTGATGATCAGTCCCTGGGCACGATCCAGATTGCCCCACGGGTACTGGAGATCATTGCGGGGATTGCCGCTAGTGAAGTCGACGGTGTTTCGAAGATGTACGGCACGTTTGCTAACAGTGTGAGTGAACTCCTGGGTCGTTCAGACTACCGGCGCGGTGTAAAGATCGCCAATGACCAGGACGAGCTGTCAATTGACGTAGACGTTTATGTTGAGTACGGTGTTTCCGTACCTAAGGTCGCTGGCCTGATTCAAGAGCGGATCAAGCAGCAGGTGGCCCTGATGACCAACCTGCAGGTCACTGAGGTTAATGTCCACGTGAAGGGGATTGTGGCAGCGGCCGAGGATCAGGCTGTTGACCCAGATGACATCTTTGGTGAGAAGAAGGACGATGAAGAAGCGGGGGATCACGAATGAGTTTAAATCGACACCAAGTTCGTGAGGAGGCCTTCCAAGTCCTGTTTGCGCTGCAGACAGACTCTGATGCCGACCTTGCTACGATCTACCAATCAATTCCGCACCATGACCAACACCAGATTCCCGAATACCTCAAGACCCTGGTTGAAGGGGTTAATGAGCACCAGGGGGAACTGGACCAGGAAATCAGTTCGCTTTTGGCTAATAACTGGACGATTGACCGCCTGGCTAAGCCGGACCTGGTAATCCTGCGGTTAGGTCTGTTCGAGATGCAGTACGTTGACGATGTTCCAACGGCCGTTGCGATCAACGAAGCCCTGGAACTTGCTAAGACCTTCAGCAATGATAAGTCCCGTAAGTTCATCAATGGGGCACTGGGAAAGTTTGAACGTCAACTATCAAATTAAATGTGAAAACGCTGATCACTTGCTGGGCGAGGATCAGCGTTTTTTGGGACTTTTCAGGCCTTTGTGACCCATTATGAACATGGTAAAATAGGCATTGACATTTAACTTTTGAGGGGGATTTGCAATGGCAACAGTAATTGACGGACGAAAGTTAGCAAAAGAGCTGAACCAGCAGACTAAAGAACGGGTTGCCAAACTGGC
>CAMFOZ010000086.1 GCA_945971245.1 uncultured Lactobacillus sp. | reverse complement strand
CAAGATGTAATGTAGCAAAATCCGTAAGGATTTATTTATAGAATACGAGGAGGAAATACCAATGCTAAAGGTTGGAATTATCGGTGCTTCTGGAATGGCAGGGAGCGCGATTTACAAACTTGCGGTGACTGAGCCAGAATTAAACGTAACGGGGATCATTCGCAATGAAAGCAAGGCTCGTAAAATTCTGGGAGAAGATGCAGATCTAATTGCTGCTAATGCTTTTTCACTAACTGATAGTGCGTTATCTCAGTTTGATGTAATCGTAGATGCGTTCAATGTTAGTCCAGAAAGTGCCGATCAACAGGTTGAATTGGCAAAGAAACTGGTTGAGTTGGCAAGGAAGTATGAGACTCGCTTGATTTTCATTCTGGGTGCAGGCAGCCTAAAGACCGGTGAGGACAAGCACCTCTTTGTCAATGATATTGCTAAGATACCAGGATCTTCAGCATGGATTAACACGCCACGAGAACAGTTAAAAGAGTTGGAGTACTTGGAAACAGTAACCGATGTAGACTGGTTAGGAATTTCACCATCTGCCCAGTTTGAGGCGGGTGCGGCTACTAAGTATATTGTTGGCCAGGATGAGTTGTTATTTAACGATCAAAAGAAATCCAAAGTCACTTCAGGCACTATGGCAAAGCTGGTAGTCAGTGAAATTTTGAACCCGCAGCATCACCGTGAGCGGATTACAGTGGTTAATACCGAAGATTAATTATCGAAAAGGGTTATACGCTACTTCGAAAGTCAACTAAGATTCATGATGATGTTTAAACTTTATAAATCGAACGTCTAACTAAAAGGGGCTCTCCGTTAGAAAATTGCGGGAGTCCCTCTTTTCGTATTATTAGACAACTTACGTTTAACAGCCTTCTCTACTAAATTTGCCCTTCTACAATTGACATCATTTATTTCAAGTCTTGGGCAAGTTGTTCAAGCATATCGCTATAAAATTCCAATGTGTTCTTTAGAGGTAAGTTACCGAAGATTTTCAGCTCCTCCATTACTTGGACTTGTTCAGCTGGAATAGTACGATAGTTATTCATCGTCGGTAGTAAAACGTTAATTTGAGCAACAAATTGTGCTATTTCTGTCTCAGCCACATTTGGAAATTCTTGTCGACAAATAGCAAACATGGTCCTAAAGAAGGGGGCCGTTGCGGTCTTGAATTCCTTCATATGTTCAAAGCCCACTTTTGTCTCCATTACTGACTGGTGAAGCGATAGTAGCTTTAAAAATAGTGGCCGACCAAGAAAAATCGTCATCAGTTGTTTACAAAATTCATTGACTTCTATCCTTTGCGAAAACTTATCCTTCATCTCTTGTGCAACTGATAAGTACTCTTTTTCACTTAATTTCAAGAAAAGGGCTTCTTTAGAGTGAAAATAACTGTATAAAGCAGGTCGTGATAAGCCTAAAGATTTAGCAATATTCGTTAAGCTTAAATCCTCGTAGTTATTCTCCATAAATAAGTCACTCGCAGCAGTTAATATATCTTCATAGCGTTGATTAAGTTCTTCCTGTGAGCGAGCACGTTTTTTCCCCATTGTCACTTTTCCTTTTCATAGTTTTTTGTATGTAATATTATACCGCTGGATTTTATAATTGACACCTCGTAAATTATTCCGTAATATAATTTACACAGCGTAAATTATATGGAGGGAACATTTTGAAGAAGTTATTTGAAACAATTAATTTAGGCAACAATTTAACTTTGCCTAACCGTTTGGTAATGGCACCAACAACCACCTGGTCAAGTAATGAAGACTTAACCGTTTCAGAGCAAGAATTAGCCTACTATCAAGCCCGGGCCCATGATATCAGCATGTTGATTACTGGATGTGCTCATGTATCTGAAAATGGCGTTGGCTTTACTAACGAAATCGGAATTTATGATGATCGTTTTATCCCTGGCCTTACTAAGGAAGCTGCCGTAATTAAGCAAAAAGGTGTTAAAGCGATCATGCAACTCAACCATGCTGGGAACAAGGCATTGCCAGAATTAATTGGTGCCGAAAATGTTGTTAGTGCTAGCCCGATCGTTACTGATATGATTCCTAATGCCGCCGTACCTCATGAATTAACTGAGGACCAAATTCAAGAAATTATTCATGACTTTGGTGAAGCAACCCGCCGTGCTATCCAAGCTGGCTTTGATGGTGTTGAAATTCATGGTGCTCACGGATTCTTAATTCAGAACTTTCTCTCCCCACATTTCAACCATCGGACTGATAAATGGGGAGGTTCTGTAGAAAATCGACTGCGTTTCGGTATTGAAGTATTTAAGGAGATTCAACGGGTTGCTAAAAAATATGCCGATGACTCTTTCATCATTGGCTGGCGGCTTTCTCCCGATGAACATTACGCGGATGGGCTTCGAATCGATGAAATTGAAACCCTTGTTGATAGATTAATTGATCTTGGCATTACTTATGTTCATGCTTCGCTTACCAAGGCTACTGAAGTAACTCCACGGGGAACGGATGGTAGTAAAACGACTGTTGAAACACTTGCGGAAAGTATTAACAAACGGGTTCCATTAATGGTTGCTGGGACAATTCAAGATGGTAACGACGCTCAAAAGGTTCTTGATCTTGGGGCCGACCTTGTTGCCGTTGCGCATGGATTAGTGACCGATTTAGACTGGGCCAAGAAAGTTAAGGCTGGGGATAACGATCAACTTCATCTTTCTATTAGTCAGGATGATATTAAAGATCTTAAAATTCCTGATGGCTTATGGGAAACTATTCAGAATTCTGGTAATTGGTTTAGTATCGAAAAATAACAAACGGAATAAAACGACAAAAGAGACTATGACATAAGTCCTGAAAATAAACAGAGTTGAATGAATTACGAGGGTTTCATTTAACTCTGTTTTTCTTTTACAGCTTAGTAAAGGGAAAAGCAAAGGCCTATCATATCTATTCTATAGAGTTGATAAAGACGATTTCACCAATTAGCCTTTGTAAAACTAAGCTTTTATAAAGATGACATATAAAGATTAACCCCGACAGGGTAAGAGTAACTTACCTTGACGAGATTGGGTCTTTAGTTATTTAAGAAGGGGGGAAAGCTATATCAGGTCTGACTGTACGCACAATATGTCATATAAAGGATTTATGTTAAAGTGTCAATTTAAGAAATATCGTACGGTAAATAATTATTGATTGTATTTTTGAATGTGGTTGATAATTTGTTGGCAAATTTCTTTTTGATTAGACTCCATGAACCAGTGGCCGGCGTCGACCTCGACAAAATCATAAGGGCCGCTGACATATTCGTGGTTCTTAACGACTCCACCTCGTGCAATAGCTAAATCCTGGTTGCCCCAGATAAACTTTGTAGGTACCGTTACTTGACTGTAATTGATCTGAGGTAACTTTAGTAGGGCTCGGTACCAATTAACGACGGCGGTTAGGGCACCTTTTTCGGAAAAGAGTGCAAGGTAGTTATCGATAGTATTTTGAGGGAAACCAGCCCATAACTTTCTCAGGATGCGATAGTTAAATGCCGACAGGATAAACTCAGGAATATATTTGTGTTGAAAGGTATGAACGTAGTGCCCCTTTTTCTGCTGAACGGGGTCGTTGTTCAGGGCCCACAGGTAGGCTGGCCAATCTGGAACAGATAGGGCTGTCCATGATTTAAGAAAATCTGGATAAAGAGTAGCAACCGTCCAGCCGACTACAGCACCAATATCGTGACCAACTAGATGAAACTGATGGTCAAAACCAACTGACCGCGCGATTGCGACAATATCTTTAGCCAGAATCTGCATAGTGTAATTCTGGTATCCCCTTGGTCGGGCCGTTGCAGAATAGCCGCGTTGATTAGGTGCGATGACTTGGTAGCCATCTTCGGCGAGCCGGACCATCAATGGCTCCCACATTAAAGAACTTTCGGGAAAACCATGTAGGAGGATAACCAGGCTTCCCTTGTTGTTCAGGCCAGCGGTTCGCACCGTAAATAGCTGGCCATTAGCTTTTACTTTACGTAATTCAATTTTTGTCATGACGTTCACTCCTTAATAATCTTACGCTATTATTAGGATAATGAATTCAGCGATGATAAAATTCGGACAATATGAGGAGGATGTCCATGAATAAACGCGATGAGGAGAAGCAAATTATTTTTAATTCGCTAAAAATAGCCCTATTGGAGCTAATGTCGGTTGAGGAGTTCAGCAAGATTACTATTGGTCAGTTGGTTAAACGTGCTGGAATTGCCCGGTCAACTTTCTACCGTTATTTTGCTAGTAAGCTGGATCTCGTCCGCTTCTTAATTCAAAGAGAGCTCACGGTGTTTGACCAGCAATACCATCCCCAAACTATTAAGGAGCGTTTTCATAAAAGGTATATTCGCGAGGTGTGGCGTTACCTTTTACGAGACCGAGACGCAATAGTTGCTATTGATAAAGCAGGGTTATCATATGTTTATTTAGAAGAAATTAATAAACATTTGTTACAACGCTACCCTTATCGAATGACAACTGAGGAGAAAATAAATCTGTTTGGCTTGGCAGGTGCCCAATACAATATCATCTTTAATCTATTCGTAAAGAAATACGAATAGATTAAAGATGTTTATATATTATAGTGAAGCGAGCATGTTATAGATCAAATCTTATACCTTTAAGAAAATAAAACTCAGCTTTTATAGAGCAAATTCCTACAATAAAAGTTCTATGATATTCGGTAAGGATAAGATGATTTCTTATCTTTACCGTTTTTTAATACCCCTTAGGGTTGATACTTTAAACAATAAAAGGGTGAATCTTTAAATTAAAAGCCTTAGTATTCCGATTGTAGAATACTAAGGTTTACTATTATTTAAACAGTTCTTGGTACTGGCCATAACCAGCCGTTGCCAAATCAGCTGCAGGAATAAAACGAAGGGCAGCCGAATTGATACAATAACGTAAACCGCCCTGGTCAGCGGGGCCGTCAGTAAATACATGTCCCAAGTGTGAACCGGCCTGGCGACTACGAACCTCGGTACGTTCCATACCAAAGGACTGGTCACGCTTTTCTTTTACCACCCGCTGGGCAATGGGCTTCGTAAAGGCCGGCCAACCACAACCGGAATCATATTTATCAAGTGAAGAAAAGAGTGGTTCTCCGCTGACCACATCTACGTAGATCCCTGGCTGGTCAAAGTTATCATATTTACCAGTAAAGGGTCGCTCCGTGGCTGCTTCCTGGGTAACAGCGTATTGAACGGGGGTTAACCGTTTCTTTAGTTCTTCTTTGGACATTATAGTACCTCCTTTGAATTTGAAGATACTATAAGCCATATGAAAAAGCTATTAATCTGCCTAACTCGGCCATAAATGACCGAGTTCGTTCATATAATCGCTATACGATAACTGCATACCGCTATGAAGATTAGGTAATTTTCACCGGACCTCTTTCTGGATAGAATAATAGCAACAAATCCAGAAAGAAAGGTGATCGGAATGAAAAAGCTTAGTCGTAAGTGGATCGCGCTAATTGCAGTTGTGATCCTCGCAGTTGTCGGTGGACTGGTCGTTAACAACCACCGCCAAGTAGTCGCCGCTAACAATAAGGGAAAGCGGACGTTGATTGTCTACTTCTCCAGAACCCGCGGAATCTACGGTGGTGACTTGAAGATCGGTAATACTAAACGGATTGCTGATGATATTCAAAAGAAGACTGGCGGGACTGAATTTGAAATTCGCCCACAAACTCCTTACCCAAATGACTATGATCAAACCGCTCGCTTGGCTGATCAGCAACGGCGGGAAGGTGCACGGCCGGCGATCAAGGGCCCAATGCCAGATGTCAGCAAGTACGACACCATCTTCATCGGCTCACCAGTTTGGTACAATACCTACCCAATGGTTGTGCGGACGTTCATGGACCAGGTCAACCTGAACAGTAGCAGTAAGACGGTTATCCCGTTCACGACTAATGAAGGTTCTGGTTTAGGTGAAACACCAGACGTCTTGAAGAGTCAATACCCGAATGCTAAGACCCGGCGCGGATTCACAGTCCGGGGGACCGAAGCAGCCCACGCTCGGGGCCAGGTCAACCGTTGGCTCGACCGGCTAGGTTACTAGCCCAAAATATAAATAGCTTGAAATAAGTTCGGAATGAAGATAAATTTCATTTCGGACTTTTTAGGTTCTTCGCCAAGAAATGCTGGTAAGAAAATTGAATAATTTCTAGGTAGCTCTTGCCTGTCTATGAACATGAGGGCTGTTTTATTATGCCATTTAAGTGATATAGGGACTTGGCAAGACAATTGGAACTTGTGGAAGTACGATTAATTTGATAGTCATAAGTGGTTAAAAGCTGACTTATTACGGTGATTAACCGCCAGAATAAGGCCCCAGTAATATCGGTTGATCTTCTTACTGAGAAACTGTCCCAGTACACTCCATCACTTTGCTCCCGTTTGGTTCAGTTACGATAAGCCTAGGCTACGGCATAAAAGTGGTTAGTGATAATCACAGTATGTGAAAGATGTCCTTGAATCAAGTGACGATAAGAAGTATGAAGATTGATCATGGCGGTTTGAATGACTAAAAGCACTCTAGAATTGTTAGGAAAAATCTAACAATTTAGAGTGCTTTTTATTAGTCATACCTATATATCGCAAAAAATGACAAATTAGCAGGTGAAAAATGCAAAGCTATATTAAGCGCTTTCACCTATCATTATAGATGATTAGATCGGAGGTATAAAAATGAAAATAAATCAAATTTTAGAATATATAAAGAACTATCATCCAGACCTTGGGCCAGATTATAACGGATGTGACGGCGTGAAATTTGGTAATACTGATCAGGAATGTACAGGGATCGTTACTGCGTTAGTACCAACAGTTAACGTCATTAAAAAGACGGCAGAATTAGGAGCTAATTTATTATTTGTACATGAGACAGTTTCTTATTTAACCCCAGATTGGCCTGAATGGAAGGCGGACTTTGACTGTAAGGTATATGATCGGAAGGTTAAATTAATTAAGAATAATAATATTGTATTGGTTCGTGATCATGATCATATGCATGCCAATAAACCTGATAGTATTTTTTACGGTGTCCTTAAGTATTTAGGATGGCTACCATATCTAACTAAAGAGCAACCAATTCCTTTTGGTTATACAGTTAATTTCCCCCAACCTAGAACATTAAAACAGATAGGTGATGAACTAATTGAAAAGATAGGATTAAATGGATTGCGATATGTTGGCAATCCTGATGATCAATTTAGTAAACTATCCTTTACTGGTCATCTATATCCTGGGGCCTTTATTCCAGCACATTATAAGGACAATGGAACATGGACCGATTATGCAACTGAGATTATTAACTCGATGCAGGAAAATGATGTCCATTTAATAATTCCAGGGGAAACGATTGATTGGACGGTACTCTCTTATATTCGTGATGGTCTGCAGCTAGGGGGAAAGTTTAGCTGTATTAATCCTGGCCATTTTAACTTTGAGGAATTAGGAGCAAGGTACGCCAAGGACTGGATTAGTGATCTAACCATGCATAAGGTTCCGGTTACATATGTTCCAAGTGGTGATTTGTGGCGTTATCAGCTAAATGGAGGAGAAGAATAATTATGAAATGGCAAAGTACTTTTGGTTATTTACCTATTAACTATGATTCAATTCTTGCGGTTGTTAAAAATTTAGAACAAGATGTCACATTCTTAAATAATCTAGATGGCGATGCTATCAGAATACTTTTCTCGGCTAAAAACTCAACAGTTCCATTAAAGTTTGCCAATGTAAAAATTTCTACTAATGGTAAATCTTGGTATCAAGTAACTAGTGATGGAAATCCAGAGATTGTTATCCCAGAACACGCAGAATTTTATAGTGATCCTATAAAGATTAGGGTTCGTTCAGGACAAAAAATTACTATTCGTACATTGATTAATAGGCCACAAAGGATTGAGAGTGTCTGTGGCTTTTGGGCAAAAGATTTAGCCTATGTCAATTGCTTTAATTCTGATAAAAACTATTCTATGGAAGAACTTTATAAATTTGTGAGAAAGGATCCATCACCATTAAAAGGGCAATTTTTCTACGGTTTCTCCAAGGTTCAGGTATTAACTAATGATGATGCAAAGCTTGTAGTGGCATTTGGTGACTCAATTACCCATATGTCATTTTTAACGAATGCTTTAGTTAAGCGTTTAAACAGGGAGTTACCTGGTACTATTTCTTTACTTAATGCTGGAATTGGTGGTAATCGTTTAGTACATGATGCAACATGGATTCCAGACGCACCTGGTGAGGGTTCACTGTTTGGAGAGGCAGGTGTCAAACGATTTGAGAAAGATGTTTATCGAAACGATACAGCAGTAGATGACGTTTTAATATTAACCTAAATTTCAAGAATAAGTTAGCCACTGGACTCAAATAAATAATACTGAC
>CAMFOZ010000085.1 GCA_945971245.1 uncultured Lactobacillus sp. | reverse complement strand
GATCAGCCTCGGTCTCGTGGGCTCGGAGATGTGTATAAGAGACAGGCGATCATCAATGAAATTCACCATCAACCGACCGGCATTCATCAGCCAACTCAACAACGTTTTACGTGCTATTTCATCCAAAACTACTATTCCCATCCTGACTGGCCTCAAAATGGTTGTTGATAAAGAAAGAATCGTCTTAACCGGTAGCAACTCCGATATCACGATTGAAAGTGTTATCGATGCTAGCAATCCAGACTACGATCTAACCGTCGAAGATCCAGGTGCCATTGTGTTGCCTGCCCGTTTCTTCAGTGAAATTGTAAAAAAGCTGCCAGATAAGCAGGTAACCATTGAAGTTACAAGTGGCTTTCAGGCTGATATTACTTCCGGAACTGCCAAGTTCCAGATCAACGGTCAGGATGCGGAAAACTTCCCTCATTTGCCAGAAGTAGAAACTGATAAGACCATTACTTTGCCAAATGATGTCTTAAAGGAAGTCATCCGGCAAACCGTTATCGCCGTTTCTAAGCAAGAAAGTCGGCCAATCCTTGCCGGTATCCACATTACCCTGCACGATGGCTTGCTGACTGCCGTTGCTACCGATAGCCACCGGCTTGCGCAACGGAAAGTGGCCTTGAACGATGTTGACAATGGAATCGATTTTGACGTTATTATCCCTGGGAAGAGTATGAACGAACTTTCGGGAATGATCAGTGATGTTGACGAAGACGTTCAGGTCCAGGTAACGGAGAACCAGATTCTGTTCATCTTTGGTAACACCCACTTCTACTCACGGTTGCTGGAAGGAAATTACCCAGAAACCAGTCAATTGATCCCAAAGACGGCCGACACCACGGTTGAACTGGATGCCGGCAGCTTCCTGGCCTCCATCGAGCGGGCTTCCCTGCTATCACACGAAAGTCGTAATGATGTAGTTAAGCTCACTTTGAAGCCAAGCGAAAACTTAGTCCGGATCAGCAGTGACTCCCCTGATATCGGGACAGTTGAAGAAGAGGTTGCTACGACCAGCTTGGACGGCAACGACCTTGAAATTTCATTTAACCCGAACTACATGAAGGATGCCCTGCGCTCATTCGGTCAGACGACCGTTAAGATCTCCTTCACCTCACCATTGCGGCCATTCACCCTGGTACCAACAGAAGATGGTGAAAACTTTGTCCACCTGATTACGCCAGTGCGGACGTTCTAACATAAATGACTAAATAACTATGGAAAGTCACCTGCTCAATTGCGGGTGGCTTTTTAATTTACCCTGCTAAGCTAATTTTTAAATGCAAAAGTGACGGAAAGTGGCTTGATCGGTCCGTTGACCATTTCAGAAGCGATTTTGAAAAAAATGCCTCAAAGGGTATTAACGGGCTGAGATAGGCTCTTAACGCCTATTCAGTGGATAACTGTGCTATAATAGAATAAGTAAAGTAGGTGAATTAGTGTGGAAGATAAGCAAATCACGATTGACCGACCATTTATTACGCTCGGTCAATTGCTAAAAGAAGAAGGAATCATTCCCACCGGTGGCGCGGCCAAGTGGTACCTCAAGGAAAACAAGGTCCTTGTAAACGGCGAGCCAGACGACCGACGGGGCCGGAAATTGTACCCTGACGACCAGGTTGTTCTTCCCGATTACCCAACGCTGGTCATCAAGGCTAAGTAGGCGACGGCGATGATTCTGACGGAACTACGGTTACATAACTTCAGAAACTATCAGGATCTGACCGTTCATTTTGCCCCTGGAATCAACGTCTTAATTGGTCGTAATGCCCAGGGGAAGACCAACATGCTGGAGGCGATCTACGCCCTGTCCCTGACCCGGAGCCACCGGACCAGCAATGACCGGGAGCTGATTAACTGGCAGCAGCAGTCCGCATCCATCAGTGGTGTGGTCCAGAAGGCAACGGGGAAGGTTCCGCTGGAGTTGCAATTTACCAAGAATGGTAAGAAAGCCAAGGTTAACCACCTTGAGCAGGCCCGGCTCGGTCAGTATGTCGGGCAATTGAACACCATCCTATTCGCTCCCGAAGACCTCTCATTGGTAAAGGGGGCGCCTGCTGTTCGGCGGCGTTTCATGGATATGGAATTTAGTCAGATGAGCAGTAAGTATTTGTACGATGCGAGCCAGTTTCGGACACTCTTGCGGCAGCGTAACAAGTACTTGAAACAATTGAAATATGGTCAGCAACATGACCGGGTTCTTCTAACGGTCCTGTCAGACCAGCTAGCAGCGTATGGTGCCGAAGTGATCGTTGCTCGGCATCATTTTTTGCAGCATTTGGAGAAGTGGGCAGCGGACCTGCACTACCAGATTTCACTCAATCAAGAGAAGCTCCACCTGGCCTACGTGACCCAGGTGAAGGTGGATGATGAGACGACGGTTGATCAGGCTTACCATGAATTGTTAAAGCAATACACGGATAATCAGGAGCGCGAGATTGACCAGGGAACCACGATGTATGGTCCCCAGCGTGATGATATTCGTTTCATGGTCAACGGCAAGAACATCCAAGCCTTTGGTTCGCAGGGCCAGCAGCGAACGACCGCCCTGTCGGTCAAGCTGGCCGAGATCGATCTGATGAAGGAGCAGACGGGTGAGTACCCGCTCCTGCTTTTGGATGATGTTTTGTCAGAACTTGATCCGGTCCGCCAGACGCACCTGCTGACGGCGATTCAGGATAAGGTTCAGACCTTTCTGACCACTACTAGTCTGAGTGATGTAGCCCGGCAGCTGATTAAGGAACCAACGATTTTTGAGATTAAACACGGCACTTTGAACAAGGAGGAAGCACAGTGAGCGACGAGCATAAGGAAACAAAGGCTGAGCTGGCGAGCGAATACGATGCCAGCCAGATTCAAGTTCTGAAGGGGTTAGATGCGGTTCGTAAGCGTCCCGGAATGTACATCGGTTCGACGTCTGCACAAGGTTTACACCACCTTGTTTGGGAAATTGTCGACAACGGGATCGATGAGGCCTTAGCAGGATTTTGTACCGAGATCAACGTTGAGGTCGAACCCGATAACAGTATCACGGTCCGCGATAACGGGCGGGGGATCCCAGTTGATACCCAAAAGGAAACCGGGAAGCCTGCTTTGGAGACCGTCTTCACGGTCCTGCACGCCGGTGGTAAGTTCGGCGGTGGCGGCTACAAGGTCTCCGGTGGTTTGCACGGTGTTGGGGCCTCAGTTGTTAACGCTCTGTCAACGGAGCTGGACGTCAAGGTTGCCCGGCAAGGCAAGCGCTACTACATGGACTTCGATCACGGTCATGTTAAGACATCCATGAAGGTGATTGACACGGGGCTGCCGGAGGATGTTCACGGGACTACGGTGCACTTCAAGCCGGATCCGGATATCTTCCGTGAAACTACGACTTACAACATCAAGACCCTGACTGACCGCCTGCGTGAACTGGCCTTCTTGAACAAGGGCTTGAAGATCACGATCGAGGATAAGCGGGACCAGGATGCTGAGCGCCAGGAATTCCTCTACGAAGGTGGGATCCGTCACTACGTTGAGTACCTTAACCGGGGACGGGAAGTACTCTTTAACCCACCAATCTACGTTGAAGGTAAGGAAAACAACATTACGGTAGAAGTATCCCTCCAGTACATTAACGGCTACCGGAGCGAGCTGTTGACCTTCACCAATAACATCCACACCTACGAAGGTGGGACCCACGAGACGGGGTTCAAGATGGCCCTGACCCGGGTAATCAATGACTACGGTCACAAGAGCGGGGCCCTGAAGAGCAATGAGACCCTCTCTGGGGATGATGTTCGTGAAGGATTAATCGCGGTGGTTTCCATCAAGCACCCTGATCCGCAGTTTGAAGGGCAGACCAAGACTAAGCTGGGGAACTCCGATGCCCGGACAGCCACTGACCACATCTTTGCCGAGACCTTCAACCGCTTCTTAATGGAACACCCTGATGAAGCCAAGAAGATCATTGAAAAGGGTCAATTGGCTTCCAAGGCGCGGGTTGCCGCCAAGCGTGCCCGGGAGGTTACCCGGAAGAAGAGTGGCCTGGAGATTTCCAACCTGCCTGGTAAGCTGGCCGACAACACCAGTAAGGACCCGAACATCTCTGAATTATTCATCGTCGAGGGGGACTCCGCCGGTGGTTCCGCTAAGCAGGGCCGTTCACGGCTGACCCAGGCGATCTTGCCAATTCGGGGAAAGATTTTAAACGTTGAGAAGGCTAGCCTGGACCGGGTTCTGGCCAACGACGAAATTCGTTCCCTCTTCACGGCTCTGGGAACCGGCTTTGGGGATGATTTTGACATCACCAAGGCTAATTACCACAAACTGATCATCATGACCGATGCCGATGTCGACGGGGCCCACATTCGGACCCTGCTCCTGACCCTGTTCTACCGGTTCATGAAGCCGATGATCACCCACGGCTACGTCTACATTGCGCAGCCGCCGTTGTACCAAGTTCGGCAGGGGAAGTTCGTCAAGTACATTGAATCTGATGAAGAGTTGGAGCGGGTTGTTAACTCCCTGCAGCCAAGTCCTAAGCCGGTTATCCAGCGGTACAAGGGGCTTGGTGAAATGGACGCCGAGCAGCTCTGGGAAACCACGATGGATCCTGAACACCGGCACTTACTGCGGGTTCAACTAGATGACGCCAAGCAGGCGGATGAAATCTTCCCAATGCTGATGGGTACTAAGGTTGGCCCACGGCGAGACTTTATCGAACAAAATGCCAAGTTTGTTGAGAACCTGGACCTGTAAACAGTCACAAGAAATTAAAAAGGAGGAGCGGCATTGGCTGAAGAAAATATGTCAAACCGGATCACGGACGTCAAGCTGACGAGCCAGATGAAAAACTCATTCCTGGACTATGCCATGAGTGTTATCGTCTCGCGGGCTCTGCCAGACGTACGTGATGGCTTAAAGCCGGTTCAGCGGCGGATCCTGTACGGGATGAACGAACTGGGGGTTACCCCGGATAAGCCTTATAAGAAGTCGGCCCGGATTGTCGGGGACGTCATGGGGAAGTTCCACCCCCACGGTGACTCCTCAATCTACGAAGGATTGGTCCGGATGGCGCAGGACTTTAGTTACCGTTACATGCTGGTTGATGGTCACGGTAACTTCGGGTCAGTCGACGGTGATAGTGCGGCCGCCATGCGTTATACCGAGGCGAAGATGAGTAAGATCGCGGTGGAGATGCTGCGTGACATTAATAAGGACACCGTGGATTTCCATCCGAACTACGATGGTACGGAAAAGGAACCTGACGTTCTGCCAGCACGTTTCCCAAACCTGTTGGTTAACGGTGCTTCCGGGATTGCCGTCGGGATGGCTACCAACATTCCGACCCATAACCTCGGTGAAGTCATCAGTGCCATCCACATGCTGATGGACAACCCAGATGCCACCACGGAAGATCTGATGAAGGTTCTGCCGGGACCAGACTTCCCAACTGGTGGGGTCGTCATGGGTAAATCCGGGATCCGTAAAGCCTACGAGACTGGTCGGGGCACGATCATCGTGCGGGCTAAGGTTGATATTGAGGAACAGAAGAACGGTAAGCAACGGATTATCGTCCATGAAATTCCGTACATGGTCAATAAGGCTAAGCTGATCGAGCGGATTGCTGAACTGGCCCGGAACAAGGAGATCGACGGGATCACCGATATCAACGATGAAACCGACCGTGACGGGATGCGGATCGTAATCGACGTCCGGCGGGATGCCAGCGCCGAGGTTATCTTGAACAACCTCTACAAGATGACTTTGATGCAGACGACCTTCAACTTCAACATGTTGGCGATTGTCAACGGGGCACCGAAGATCCTGAGCCTGAAGCAGATCCTGCAATACTACCTTGAACACCAGGAAAACGTCGTCCGGCGGCGGACCAAGTTTGACCTGAAGAAGGCCCAGAGTCGGGCGCACATCGTTGCCGGACTACGGATCGCCCTTGACCACATCGACGAGATCATCAAGATCATTCGGAATTCCCAGACCAGTGAGATCGCCAAGAATGAACTGATCCAGAACTATGGCTTGTCCGATCGTCAGTCCCAAGCCATCCTTGATATGCGGCTGGTTCGGCTGACCGGTCTGGAACGGGAAAAGATCGAGGCTGAGTACAAGAAGTTGATGGATGCCATTGCCGATTACAAGGACATCCTGGCGCACGACGAACGAATTCATCAGATCATCTATGACGAACTGATGGAGATCCAGCGCAAGTTTGGTGACAAGCGGCGGACCGAATTGCAGGTCGGCGACATCACCAACATTGAGGATGAGGACCTGATTGAAGAGGAAGACATCATCGTTACCCTCACCCATAACGGCTACATCAAGCGGCTGCCAGTTGATGAATTCAAGTCTCAGCACCGTGGTGGCCGTGGCGTCAAGGGAATGGGTGTTCATAAGGACGACTTCATCGAACAACTGATTTCCAGTTCGACCCATGACCTCCTGCTCTTCTTTACGAACTCCGGGAAGGTCTTCTCCATGAAGGGTTACGAGGTTCCTGAATACGGTCGGTCGGCCCAGGGAATCCCGATCATTAACCTCCTGGGGATCAACAACAAGGAGAAGATCAGTGCCGTCATTAACGTTTCCCACGCGGCAAACGATGACGACAAGTTCCTCTTCTTCACGACTAAGCACGGAACAGTTAAGCGGACGCCAGTTCCAGAGTTCAAGAACATCCGGAGTAACGGTCTGAAAGCCATCAACCTCCACGATGGCGACGAGCTGATCAACGTCAACGTCATCAAGGATGGCCAGCCGATGATCATCGGGACCCACAATGGTTACGCTCTGAGCTTTGACTCCGATGTGGTACGGTCAATGGGCCGGTCCGCTGCGGGGGTTCGTGGGATCCGCCTTCGTGATGAAGACTACGTAATAGGCGCTGCTCCACTGAACAAGGACAGCAAGGTACTGGTCATCAGTGAAAACGGCTTTGGTAAGCAGACGCCGGCTAGTGAGTACCCAATTAAGGGTCGTGGTGGCCTGGGTGTCAAGACGGTTAACGTAACGGCCAAGAATGGTCCGCTGGTTGGCCTGACCACGGTTGATGGTGATGAAGACATCATGCTGGTCACTGATCGTGGGGTCATCATTCGCTTCGGCATTGAGACTGTCTCCCAGACTGGTCGTTCCGCCGTTGGTGTTCACCTGATCAAGATGGACAAGGGCACCAAGGTAGCAACGATGGCCAAGGTCGAAAAGGAATCTGACGATGACGAAGAAGACCAGGATAAGGCAGAACAGACCCCGGTCAAGTCTGAAGATCACCAGTAAAATTTATTGATTAAGATGAAAATTCTGAGCACTTGCGTATTATCTTTATAGAGCGCAATTCTCAGGATTTCTTGTTATTTGTTTCTTGTTTTAAAGCCTAGTATATGCTATATTTTATATCTGTGAGTATACGTACAGACGTCTACTCTCCTTGTTCTTCTATATCTTAGAAGAGCCAGAGTCCATAAGGAGGTGTAACATTCATGGAAACACGTAAATATGAAATTACTTACATCATTCGTCCTGACATCGAAGAATCAGCTAAGAGCGAATTAGTTGACCGTTTTGACAAGGTATTGACGGACAATGGTGCAGATGTCGCTGAATCAAAGGATTGGTCAACGCGTCGCTTCGCTTACCCAATTGAAAAGTACACTGAAGGTACTTACCACGTAGTTACTTTGACTACTAACACTGACGAAGCATTAAACGAATTTGACCGTTTGGCTAAGTTCAACGACGATATCCTACGTCACATGATCGTTAAGCTTGATGCTTAATTAGATCGTCAATGTAAATAGAGAGGAGAACGATCGAATGATTAATCGTGCAGTCTTGACTGGACGCTTAACGCGAGATCCTGAGTTGCGATACACTACCAGCGGTACTGCGGTAGTCTCATTTACGCTCGCGGTTGATCGGCAGTTCCGGAACCAAAATGGTGATCGGGATGCGGACTTTATCAACTGTGTTATCTGGCGTAAATCTGCCGAGAACTTCAGCAACTTCACCCATAAGGGCTCCTTGGTGGGAATCGACGGGCGGATCCAAACCCGGAACTACGAAAACCAACAAGGCCAACGGGTATACGTTACTGAAGTCGTGGTTGAAAACTTTGCCCTGCTTGAACCCCGGCAAAATGGCGGGATGAACCAGGGTGGTCAACAACCGTTCAATAATGGTAACCAGCAATCGTTTGGCAACCAGGCCCCATTTGGCGGTCAAGGTCAATACGGTGGCGGTAACAACCAACCACAATCGACCAACAACGCTCCTCAATCTAATTCGTCAGCCAATACCGGGGCCGCGGGCTTCGGTGCTGGTCAGAATAGCTCAGCCAACCCATTCTCCAGTAATAACGATGATGGGGATCAATCAACTGAGATCTCTGATGACGATTTACCATTCTAAAATTTTTTACCGGATAGGAGGGTAATTTCATGGCACAACAACGTCGGGGCGGACGTCGTCGTCGTAAG
>CAMFOZ010000084.1 GCA_945971245.1 uncultured Lactobacillus sp. | reverse complement strand
GAGATCAGCCTCGGTCTCGTGGGCTCGGAGATGTGTATAAGAGACAGAAGAAGGCGAGATAATGCGACAGAAGGTTTCAATCGGTCTGGCGGTTTTGGGCCTGGCCATAATCGTCTACGCATTAACATTAGCTGGCCAAAACCGGCTGGCAACGGTCACCCTAGGGGTTATTGTCGCCTGTGGTGGGGGTGTGATGATCCTGTTCAGCGGACAAGCATTTCAGAACCATCGGGCCATGAGCCGGCTGATCACGGTTTTGTTTGTCCTCGTTATCATCGGCTACCTGCTGAAAATGACTGTAATGGGTTAGACGGATAACTTGAAGTAGTTCTGGAGGTACTTGGCCAGACCATTGTGATCGTTGTCGACGGGGGTAACATCGTCGGCAACTTTTTTAATAGCCGGAATGGCATTTTGCATGGCAACCCCACGTCCAGCAGCGTCCAACATCTCGAGGTCATTGTGTTCGTCACCAAAGGCAATGATATTCTGCTTACTGATGTTGTACTGCTTGGCGATGTAGTACATTCCGGATTCCTTGTGGGTTCCCCGGTGAATCAGTTCGAGGATGTTGTACTTACCACCCCAGACCCGTGGTTCCACGAAATCGCCGTACTTCTCGTTGACCGGCTTAATGATGTCCTGTTCATGTTCAGGTTGATATTCAATCGTCAGGGCGATCGGATTACTATTGAGGTTGTTGGCCGTCAGGAGCTGGTCCTTAGCGAGGCGGTTTGGTAGGAACTCCGGCAGATGGTTGCTGGCGTGATTGGCCCAGACGTGGAGCTTGTTTTCGACCGTGATCGTGTCAATGCCGAGCTTCTTGTGCTGGTCGAGGGCCAGTTCTTGGGTCAGTTCGACATCGTATTCCTTATCCCAGTGCTGGTGGGGAATGTGCGCCAGGGCGCCGTTGAAGTTTACCATTGGGGTCTTGATGCCGATCTGATCATAGATCCGTCTGGCGATTCGATAAGGCCGGCCGGTGATGATGCTGACGATGTGGCCCTCCTTGGCGGCTGCTCGTAATGTCTTGATCGTTTCAGCGGTCAGTTGAGATTGGTTGTTAAGGGTGGTTCCATCGAGGTCGATGGCGATTAAGTGTTGATCCAATGTCTGTTCACTTCCTAAAAACAATTTTTAATTTTACATTATACGCGAAAGAAACCGGAAAGTTAATCGATTTGTCATAATCTCCGACACGAGCGGTTCAGCTTGTCTAGAAAATACGGTACAATAGAAGGCAGCTATGTAAGGAGGGGAATTGATTGCAATTACCAGAGAAATTCATTGAGAAGTATCAGCGCTTGCTGGGTGACGAGGCCCCGGCCTTTTTAGCGTCCTTCGATCAGCCAAGTCAGAGTGGCTTTCGGGTCAATCCCTTGAAGGCAGCCCCCCAAGCGACGATTGATCAGGCCACGGGCAAGGTGCCATATGTGCCAACTGGGTACTACGGTGGGGTCGATGGCAAGTCCCTCGACCACGTTACCGGAGCAATCTATAGTCAGGAACCCTCGGCCATGTACGTGGGGGAGGTGGTTGACCCGCAACCTGGTGAACGGGTTCTCGACCTCTGTGCGGCTCCTGGAGGGAAGACAACCCACCTAGTTGCTAAAATGCATGATCAAGGGCTCCTGGTAGCTAACGAAATCTTCCGCAAGCGGGCTAAGGTTCTGGCTGAGAATTTGGAGCGGTGGGGGACCACGAGTACGGTAGTCATGAATGAGAGCCCTGCCGACCTGGAGAAACAGTTTCCACATTTCTTCGACCGCATCCTAGTCGATGCACCTTGTTCTGGGGAAGGAATGTTTCGGAAGAAGCCCGCGGGCATTGAGTACTGGAATCCCGACTATCCCGCAGAGTGTGCCAACCGGCAGCGTAAGATTCTCGCTTCAGCCATGAAAATGCTGAAGCCGGGTGGTACTCTGGTGTACTCAACTTGTACCTTTGCCCCCGAAGAGGATGAACAGAATCTGGCCTGGTTATTGCAAAACTACCCAGACTTGAAGGCGGTACCGGTTAAGAAGTATCCGGGGATGGATGATGGTCGGCCAGAATGGGCAGATAATAATCCGGCCCTTAAGAATGCCGTCCGGCTCTTCCCTCATCATATCCAAGGGGAAGGACACTTCATTGCTAAGCTGCAGAACGGGGAGCCGGCACCAGTTGAGGGCGTTGCACCAGCCAAGCACCGGCGTAATAAGAAAAAGCGCCGCCAGCGGCCTAGTTTGGATAAGCAGGATCAGGCTGAGTTTATGGCAGTCCGGGATGTCCTGATGCCGGATTACCAGCCCACCCGTTTGGTAACGTTTGGCGACCAGTTGTATGCTCTGCCAGCGGGGATGCCCGCTGACCTGACCGGGATGACCATTCTCCGGCCCGGCCTGCACCTGGGGACCTTCAAGAAGAACCGCTTTGAACCGGCCCTGGCCTGGGCATTGGCAATCGATCCCGCTGCCTGTCCACGGGTACTGCAGCTCAGCCATGACCAGTGGCGCCAGTACGTTCACGGTGATGTGGTAACCATTGACCAGCCACAGAAGAATGGCTGGTACCTGTTAGCCTGTGATGGTCACGCCACGGGCTTTGGTAAGCTGGTTGGCACGACAATTAAGAATTTCTATCCGAAAGGCTTACGTTTTTAGGGGGAAGTAAGAAATGAAGGAAAAGAATGCATTTCATGTCAATGGTTATTTGGGCCTATTGATCGCCATCATCGGAGCCCTAGTCGGCTGCTGGCTGGTCTTTCATGGCTACCGCGCTAGTCAGATGGGGGCCATCATTACCGGTGGCATCATTCTAGCGATTGTGATCATTTTCAGTACGTCACTGACGATTATTCAGCCCAATGAAGCGAAGGTATTGACCTTCTTTGGTAACTACATCGGGACGATCCGCGATGCCGGCCTGTTCATGACGGTGCCCTTTACCGATAAGCAGCGGGTTTCTTTGCGGGTCTGCAACTTCAACAGCCAGATCCTGAAGGTCAACGACTCCAAGGGGAACCCAGTCGAGATCGCGGCCGTGATTGTTTATAAGGTCGTTGACACCGCCAAGGCCCTCTTCTCGGTCGATGACTACGAGCAGTTCGTGCAGATCCAGAGTGAATCGGCGGTTCGGCACGTGGCGAGTGAATACCCATACGATACCTTTGAGGATGACAATGCCCTGACCCTGCGGAGTAACCCGACGGAGGTTTCCAACCGCCTGACCGCTGAGCTGCAGGACCGGTTGAACGTGGCCGGAGTCAAGATCATTGAGACTCGGCTGACACACCTGGCCTACGCTACTGAAATTGCCAGTGCCATGCTCCAAAAGCAGCAGTCAGCAGCTATCCTGTCCGCCCGGAAGATCATCGTCGAGGGAGCGGTGTCCATCACCGAGGATGCGATTGACCGGCTAGCCAAGGAGGCTAACCTGAACCTGACTGATGAGCAGCGCCTCCAGATTATTAATAACATCATGGTAGCCATCATCAGTGAGCGGGGCACGCAGCCAGTCATTAATACTGGAACCCAACAATAGGATGGTCACTGATATGTTTTACCTGACGATTCTAATGATCGAGCGGGTCGGGTTTGTCATCATTCTCGCCTTCCTGTTGGTCAATATTCCGGCCTTTAGGCGCCTGATGTCCTCAGACCGCTGGATTGATAAGGTTCAACTGACGATCATCTTCGCTATCTTTGCGATCCTGGCTAATAGTACCGGGATTGAAATCGACCCGGCCAACCAACTTCATGATAAGGTCTTTCTGACGGCTATCTCCAAGGATTACTCGATTGTCAATGCCCGGATCTTGACCGTTTCGGTTGCCGGGATCATCGGTGGCCCCTGGGTCGGTGGGGCAGTCGGTTTAATCGCCGGCCTGCACCGGGTCATGCTCGGGGGAATGGCTATCCAATCCTGGTTCTATGTGCCGAGCTCTTTCTTAATCGGGCTGCTATCTGGTTACCTGTATAACGACCGCCGGAACCCCTTTGCAGTGATGAGTCCTTGGCACGGCTTCCTGGTTGGTCTCTTAATGGAAACCATCCAGATGATCTTTATCTTCCTATTTAGTCCGATGGGTTGGACCCTGGTTCGCTACATCGCCTTGCCAATGATCCTGATCAACTCGATTGGGACCTCGATCTTCCTCTCGATCATCGGGATGTTCCGGCGTCAGGAAGAGGAAACACGGGCGATGCAGACGCACTCAGTCCTGGAACTGACCAAGGAGACCCTGCCTTACCTGCGCAATGGGCTCAATATGCAGTCCGCCCGGCAGGTAGTCAAGGCGATCCAGAATCACACCAACTTTGATGCCGTCAGCATTACCGACCGCCAGACCATCCTGGCCCACGTTGGTGCGGGGAGTGACCACCATATCCCAGGCAAGATGATGCTGACCCACCTCTCAGAGATCGTCATTAAGAGTGGCAAGGTTCACATTGCCCATAATCGGGACGAGATTGGTTGCAGTCATCGGGACTGTCCTCTGGAGGCAGCCATCGTGGTCCCAATGCGTATCAAGGACCGGGTTGTGGGGACACTGAAGATGTACTACACTGCGGCCTGGCGTCTGACCCCAGTTGAGGTTCAACTGGCCGAGGGACTCGGTGAGATCTTTGCCAGCCAGATTGCCCTTGGTCAGGCTGAAATGCAGGCTAAGCTCGTCCGGGATGCTGAGATCAAATCGTTGCAGGCCCAGGTTAACCCGCACTTCTTCTTTAACGCCATCAACACCATCAGTGCGATGATGCGGCGGGATAGTGAGAAGGCTCGCCAGCTCCTCCTCCAACTGAGTACTTACTTCCGGGCTAACCTGATTGGTGCCCGGTCCACCCAAATCACTCTGGCCCAGGAGGAAGAACACGTCAATGCTTACCTGACCTTGGAACAGACCCGTTTCCCTGACCGCTTCAAGGTTCACTTCAATAACCAGGTGGGGGACGATGTTCTTCTGCCACCATTTACGATTCAGGTGCTGGTAGAGAATGCCCTGAAGCATGCCTTTGGTAGCCGGATGCACGGTAACGTTGTCAATATTGACCTGAATGCGGTGGGGGACCGCTTGCAGATTAAGGTTGCCGACAACGGTGAGGGGATCGATCCCGAGATTCTTGGTAAATTGGGCCACGAGCCAGTCACCTCTAGTCACGGGACTGGCACCGCTCTGCAGAATCTCAACCAGCGCCTGATAGGACTTTACGATAAGCGGAGTCAGCTGAACTTCGCCACTGGGAAAACCGGAACCACGGTTACAATTTCAATTCCGCTAGTTACGAAAGGGGAAAAATAATCATGAAGGTTTTAATTGTTGATGATGAGCCGCTCGCTCGTGATGAGCTCCACTACCTGGTCGAGCAGAATCCCCAGGTGACGGAGGTCTTGGAAGCCGATGGAGTGGTGAGCGCTCAGCAGGTCGTAGATAAGAAGCACCCTGACTTGATGTTCCTCGATATTCAACTGACAGATGGCAGTGGGATGGCCCTGGCGGAGAGCCTTAAGAATCGTCCTAACCATCCCTACATTGTTTTTGCGACGGCCTATGACCAATACGCTCTTGATGCCTTTGATGCCGATGCAATTGACTACCTATTGAAGCCGTTCTCCCAGCAGCGGGTTGATGATGCCATCAACCGGGTAGCTAAATTTGTTAAGCCAGTGCGTTCCGCGGTCGAGGTTCAACGGCAACAGGATAACCCGCGTCTTTCTCTAACCAACGATGAGCGGACGATTATCCTTCAAAAAGACACCATCCTTTACCTTCAGACCCAGGATGGGGTAACTTCGGTTTGGGCCAAGGGTGGTCATAAGGTGGTCAGCAAGCAACCGTTGACTAGTCTGCTTAAGCAGTTGGATCCCACCCAGTTCATTCGGATTCACCGGAGTTTCGCTGTCAACCTCAACATGGTTAGCGAACTTCAGCCGAGTTTTAACCATACCTATGAACTGACCCTCAAGGACGGTAGCAAGGTACCGGTCAGCCGGTCCTATGTTACCCCGGTCAAGCAAGCCCTAGGGATGCAATAATTATTATTTATTAATTGAGAAAAAGCTGTTGAATAGGAATGATCTCCTGTTCAGCAGCTTTTTGGCTTTAAAACGGTTTCTGTGCAACTTAGCCCTTTTTGTGGGCAGATGAGCAAAGACAAGGGTATTTCATCTGGGGGAGAGGGCATTTCAGAATGAATTTGGGTTATTTCAGTGTGAAAATGCGCACAAAGTCGAATGTTGCGTTAACATTACAGTTGTAATGATATTGCAAACGCAATATCGAGCAATTATTTCTATTTTTATTTCTGTGGGAGGGAATATATTATGGACAAGAAGGATAAAAAGCCAGAAGCTTCCAACATTTATGTTCAAATGGGAATCTTCGCTGCTATTCTGTTTGTTTCTCAATTGATCTCTGATCTTTTTCCAAAGAGCTTTGTTGTGCCAACCCCTCTGATTGGTATGATATTGCTTTACATCTTGCTGGCTTGCCACATCGTTAAGCTGCACCAAGTTGAAAAGTTCGGTACGTTCATGATCGGTCTTATTGCATTCCTGTTCGTTCCATCAGGTATCCAATTAGCCGCTCACTTGGACATCATGCGTCGGGAAGGTATCCAAGATGTATCTGTTATCATCATCTCCACGATCATCATCCTGGTCGTAATTGCTTACGTTGGTGCCTTAGTTATGAGCATTCACCACAAGATCACTGGTAACAAGAAAGACTAGGGGGCGCAATAAATTATGTCAGCTACAATTGCAACAAATCTAGCATTACCATTCACTGGTATTTTCATTTCATTGATTGTTTATCTTATTGGTATGTGGTTAACTAAGATTAGTAACGGTTTCTTCCTCTTCAACCCACTGCTGGTTGGGATGGTCTTAGGTATCGTTGTCTTAGCTATCTGGGCTAAGAGTACTGGTTCTACTACCGCTGCTGTTTACACGAAGTACTACCTGCCAGGTGGTAACATTATCTTCTGGTTCTTGAACCCAGCTACTATGGCCTTCGCTATTCCTGTTTACAAGGTTAACGAAACCTTCAAGAAGTACTGGTTCGATATCATCGTTATCTGCTTCGTCGGTGGTTTCATTTCCCTGTTTCTGATTCAATTAGTATCTAAGCTCTTCGGTCTGTCCGCTGCTTCAACTGCTTCTATGCTGCCACAAGCTGCTACGACTGCCGTTGCTATGCCTATCGCCGCTGGTGTTCATGGTGTTCCTGCCGTTACTGCTATGGCATGTATCTTAAACGCCGTTGTTATTTACGCCTTGGCCGAATTCTTGATCAAGGTTCTGCGGCTCGACAAGATCTCAGCTGTTGCTACTGGTTTAGGTTTAGGTTCTGCCGGACACACGGTTGGTTCTGTTAAGGCTCTTTCCCTTGGTGAAGTTCAAGGTGCTATGGCCGGTGTTTCAGTTCTGATCATTTCTCTGGCAATGGACATCTTGGTTCCAATTTACGCTAACCTGTTCATGTAATCGACTGACGGAGGATAACCGATTATGACCAACAATCATCAAAAAGTCGTCCTTGTCGGTGATGGTGCGGTAGGTTCAACCTACGCATACGCAATGGTTCAACAAGGCCTCGCCGAAGAGTTCGCAATCGTCGACTTGACGAAGAAGCGGGCTGAAGGTGACGCCCTTGACCTCGAAGACGCAACTGTCTTCACTGCGCCAAAGCAAATTTATGCTGCTGATTACGATACTTGTAAAGATGCTGATGTAGTAATTATCTGTGCGGGTGCCGCTCAGAAGCCTGGTGAAACCCGGCTGGACCTGGTTGGTAAGAACCTTAAGATCATGCGTGATATTGTTCAACCAATCGTGGCCAGTGGTTTCGACGGTGTCTTCATTGTTGCCGCTAACCCAGTTGACATTCTGACCTACGCGGTTCAAAAGATCTCTGGTTTTCCAACCAACAAGGTCATCAGTTCCGGAACATCGCTTGATTCTGCTCGTCTGCGGGTGGCATTGGCTAAGCGCTTCGGAGTTGATCCACGGGATGTCGATGTTAACGTCATGGCAGAGCACGGTGATTCTGAATTTGCTGCCTACTCAAGCGCAACGATCGGTGGATTGCCACTGTACGACCTCGCTAAGCAGGAACACATTTCTCAGGATGACCTGCTGAAGATTGAAGATGACGTTCGTAACAAAGCTTACGAGATCATCAATCGGAAGGGTGCTACCTACTATGGTGTTGCTACCTGCCTGATGCGGATCACTAAAGCCATCCTGCGTGATGAAAATGCGGTTCTGCCAATTGGTGCTTACGTTAACGGTGAATATGGTGTCAAGGACTTGTACCTTGGTACTCCCGCTGTTATCAACGCCAATGGTATTGCCAAGGTTATCGAGGTTCCCCTTGATGAGCGCGAGCAAGCCGCAATGACTAAGTCAGCAGAAACGTTAAAAAAGACTGCCACTGATGGTATGACCAAGGTTGGCTTGGTTAACTACCTCTGGTAATTAGAAAACTCGCTAGTGAATTTCACTGGCGAGTTTTTTGTGTTTTAAAAGGATTTTTTATAGGCTCTATGATATTCGGTAAGGATAAGATGAATTTCTTATCTTTACCGTTTTT
>CAMFOZ010000083.1 GCA_945971245.1 uncultured Lactobacillus sp. | reverse complement strand
ACCAGTTGATCCAATGCTTCTTCGACGGTTGAAAATTGACTCTGCATAATTGAATTACTCCTTTGAAATTCGCTAAACAATAGGACAACCACATTCGAATGTGTCATTATAATAACGAACAATTATATTTAAATCAACCTGTTTTTAAAATAAAACAGGAACATTTTTAAAAAACACGAATTTAAAGTTTGCTTATTGTAGCAAAATAAAAAGTACCTTTCGCGGATAGAAACATTTCTCACGAAAGATACTAAAAACGCAGAACTAATTTAAAATCACGCAACTAGTTTTATTCCCCTGAATCACGTAACTCTTGATTAAGCTCATTAATGTCAACCGAGTCCAGATCAATCAGGTCTCCACCAAGCCACTCCTTAAAGTCTGGGTCAACGTCACCATGTTGGTAATCATGATAATAATCCTCCAAAGCACCGGTTCCGCCAATATCCTCAATGATTCCGTAACCATGAGCCGCGGTAACGATTGGCTGATAACCGACGTAATTAGGAACTAGTTCTTCTACCGTCATATTAAATTCCCAATTGTCACCATAATCGTAAGTTAAAACGAGCCGATCTCCCTTGTTTAACCTGGAAACCGTGGCTTTACTTGCGTCAATCACATCACCTGGAACATCAATTGAAAGCGGAAAATCATCATCCAGAAAATCAGGTGACATATAAAAATCACCCGTTTCTTTATTCACCAGATCGAACAGATGTCCAAAGTAACCGTGGAACATATCGATAATTGTCAATTGCAAAGTTTCAATTGACTGGCTCCCAGCAATGTAGAATACTCTATCCATCTGAGGTTTAAAGTCGGCTAGCGCAACTCTAATCTTATACGTCATCTTAACTTGGGCTGGATCAGTATAACGAACCTTCGCGAACTTAGCCTGCTTCTTATTAGCGTCAAATTCCGCTAAAGTATCCCGGAAGCTTTCCGGAAGATCTCCCCGATCGATTGCATCCATAATCAAATCATAGTCGTCACCTATCATTTCAGGATTATTGGCCAGCATCTCATTCATCTCGTCATAAGGCACATTGTCCTCCCCCAAAAAGGTATCGAAGGCTTGTTGCAGGTTTTCAGCAACATGCTTGGCGGCTGGCTTATTAACGATTCCTGCATGACTTAGGAAGGTAAAAAAGCTCTCAAAAACATCCATTGGAAATTCATCAGGGCCGGTAACGAGGAGGATCCAGTAGTATTGGTTTACCGCCGCTAAATTAGTCGTTACCAGACTAATTTGATCGTGCAATAGGTAACCATTTAAGAAGTCATCCAGTAGAGTACGGGCATCAGCTCGATCGGCAAGTGGTATCCCATCATTAATCTTGAAAAACTGATTAATCATCTTTTGATTGTTTTTCTTAATAGCTGTGACCACTTGAGGATTCTTAATAGGATCCTGGCCTGTAAATTCCTGCCAGTCACGGGGATCACGGAACTGCGGAGTAATTGTGCAATAACTGGTTCCTGGACGCGGCTTCCCAACCTTGATTGGGATTACATCATTAGCCACCTGACAGAAGTGCTTTAGAATTTCGTATTTTTCATCAAGAATGGCACACAGGGCCAGTGAAAAATCACTCATCAAGACATTCTTCGGCACTTGACCATCCTTAAGTCCGTCAATTAGCTTCTCTTGGTGCTCCTTGATGGCCTGCTTATACTCCGCAATCAACGGAGAGGTTTCATCTGGGTTATAGCGATACTGGATAGTTTCCGTTACAATCCGATTAATTCGTTCCTGTTGCTTGGCAGTTAGGAAGCCGAATTCGTGAAGAACATTTTCAAAGACATACGTAAATGTAGTTAGCCCCTGGGTAATGATTGGCAAGCCCGTTAATTTTTCGACATACAGGTAGTACGACTCTTTACCGAGGGTCACCGGACTGATGTACCACGTCTTGAAAGGCTTCTTTGCCTGCGCACCTATCTCATTTCTCAGTTGACCTACTAGATCATTGCCAAAGTTAATCTGTGTCATCGTGTTCTCCTTCATAATCTACAAGCATTTTTCAAAGTATATCATTAACGTTTTACAAAGGGAAAAATAATTTCCCGGGAAATTTTCGACTGGATTTTTCTCCGTATCCTATTCAGATACTACTAACAAGACGCTCAAACTCAGCACTAAAGGTTGCCTTCTGTAAGTGCGTAGTGATGAAATAAACCACTGCCTGATCTCCGGCAACGGAAAAAGCAAGCCGTGCCGAGCCGATCTTACCAAGATTTAGGCGAAACTCATAGATACTCTGCCCGTTAATCCGCTGTCGGCTAGCAAGTTTCACCTTGGTCATTCCCGTTGCCACCTCTTTGGCAATCGCCGCTGCGATGGTCTTCTCGATTACTTTTCGTTGACCATGCTTCTTGAAGAACGCCTTACACCCACGATTGTAGAATTCAACCTGCATCATCCCTTCACCTGACTCACATAAAGCTGATGACTCCGCGGAAATTCACGCTTGAAGGCACTCGTCAATTCATGCTTAGCCTGACCGTCACCAAGTCGGTAGACACAAGTATCATTAATATACCCCTGTTCGGTTAGCGTCAATTCGCCATCCTGAATAGCCACCGTCAGCGAGCGATCCTTTTTCTTCGTGAATAAGACCACGCGCTGGTTAGCCCGTCCTTTCAAGACCTGCTTTAGAATTGCCCGTGCTTGTTTAATCGGTATCTCACGCATCTCACTGACTTCCTTACCTGTTTACTACCACCTATTCTAATCGTCAGGTGCCAAATACAAAAGGCATGGTCCGGCCAAACATCGTAACCATGCCTTCTATTTGATATTAGAGTTTCTTTCGATATTGCAGTAGGGTCACTGGTTGCCCAAGAATTCTTTGGTGTTGCTGCACGCCGGTCTTCTGCCACCCACTGCTTTCGTAAAAGCCAATTGCTGGCAGATTATCACTTTCAACCCATAGTGCCGTATGATCAAAGCCTTGCTTCCCCAGGTTTTTCATTGCTGCCTGCATTAGGGCCGTACCAGTGCCCTTACCTTGATACTTGGCAAGAACATAAATGCTCATTAACTCGCCCCACCCCTTGGCAAAATACTCTGCTTGGCGAGGCTCCCCATAACTCACAACTCCGACAATCCGCTCATTGATCAGGGCTACTAAGTTCTGGCGCCCAGGTCGGACCAATGTCTGTTGCCAAACCCGCGCGTCCAGCTGCTTAAGCTGATCCTCCGGCAAAATTCCGCGATAGGTTTCTTGCCAACATCGCTTAATGATCCGGCTCGTCGCCACAACCTGGTTGGCCCCGGTCAACGAGGTAATTGTAAAGTGATCATCATGCATTGGTGTACCTCCATTAAAGATCCAGTTGTTTTACTACCGCCCCCATCACCTGGTCGGCATCCCCGCGAATTCGTAGATCAGCCAACTGATCGAAATCATTCCGTGCATTGTTAATGTTTACCACGGTTGCGGAAGGTTTGACGTTGCTGTAGTAACCGTTCGAACCGATCGTAATCACCAGGTCCGCGTCCTGCATCCAGCGATTGGCCTGTTCATAGGCAAAGCGATCGATCCCGATGTGGTGGTAAACCGGCCCTGGTGAAATCAGCCCGCCACACACTGGACATACCGGCTGAGCCTGATTCAGCACCCGAATATCATAGGTCCGCCCACACTTAATACAGTAGTTGACGTTCAATGAGTACCAAATATCCGCGACCTTTTTATTTCCCGCCAATTCGTGGAGGTAGTCAACATTCGTCGTCACAACCCCCGACAGCTTATCGGCCGCCTCTAACTTGGCAAGGGCCTGGTGAGCAATTGTCGGCCCATTATTGAAGATTGGGTCGATGAAGATATTATGGAAGCCCTGGTAAAACGCCTGGGGATCCGCTTCTAAGCTGCTTTCAGATGATAAGGACATCGAGGTCCGCCCCGCTAAGTGCTGGAGATCAGGAATCCCCGCATTGGTGGAAATCCCGGCACCGGTAATTGCGTAAATGTGGTGGGCATGTTGAATCAAATCAGTAAGTTCGTGAATCTCGGCTGTATTAGGTTGCGTGCGCTTAAAAAGCATCGTCTTCCCCTCCTTTAATAGACTGGAACCAAATGAATATGGGCGTGGTCAACTCGTTGGCCAGCGACCCTCCCTACGTGGCTAAAGATCTGGTAACCACGGGGTGAAAATTGCTGATCTAAAAACTGCTTAGCTTCATTCAGCAGCTGAATCATCTGAACCTGGTCCTCTTCAGGAATATCAAACCAGGTGCGGTAGTGCTGCTTGGGTACAATCAACAGGTGCCCCTTAGACATCGGGTGAATGTCAAAGAATGCCTTGGCCTGTGCATTTTCCAGAACGATCTCCCGGGATGGCTTTTCACAAAATACACAGTGTTTTTCCATCATTCAATTACCTCCTAAAGGTCGATTTCCCGGTTCATCTTATCAATAATTGTTTCAGTAAAGGATGAATCGAACTGGTCGAGGTAGGCCGGCTTGATGATTTGCTGGCTCTTCATGAGAACATAGGATGTGACCGCCGCGCGAATCGTCAGGTTATGTCCCACCAAGTAGTCCGGATCGCTAAGCTTCGGAATCATTAAGCGATCCTGGAGAATCCACAGGTTAGGGTTAGACCGGTTGAATATTTCTGCCTGTTGACCAGCCCGGTAGAATTTCAAGAGCTGCGCATCATGATCATTTATTTTGGCCCGCAGTGCGTTGAATTCAGCGGGAAATTCATTTTTCAAATTATTCCAAAAGACAAGACTGAGGTGGCTATTTAAGATCAAGGCCTCTTCCAATTGTTTTTCGACATTTTTAATCCAGTCCGCCTCTTCGTGGACAACCGCTGGCAATTCAAAGCTATCGATATACTTCAAGTATTCCGCGACCACGTCACTGATGATGTTATCGCGCGAACTGAAATAGCGATAAACGGTGGACCGACTCGCGGGAAGCATCTTAACAAAGTCCTCCATCTTTAGGTCGGCAAAACCGTTCTTAACGATGTTATTCAAAATAATGTAGAGTAATTGCTGACGTTTTTTCGTTTTAGACAACTTGTTCGCCTCCTTGATGTAGTATTATAACTCATTCCGACAAAAATGAAACAATTTAAATAAAATATGTCTCATCTGTTGCAAAAATAATTCTAAAGTTCTAGAATACTTCTCATCAAAAGGATTCGATATTCAGGAGGGATTATCTGATGAAGAGAGCAAAAGTAATCGTCCACATGTATGTTTCAGTCGATGGTAAATTCAAGGGGCAAGAAGGTAGTCCGGCCCTCGGTGAATACTACGCCAAATCACTTTTTGACTTGAGCAACGCCAATGCGAACGGGAGCACTACCCTGATTGAGGCTGCGGCGCCACAAAAGCCTGACTTAAGCTCGTACACTGGTGAGGGCATTGAATACGAGGATTGGATTCCCGATATCAAGGCTGACACCTGGGTGGTCGCCCTCGATCGCAAGGGAAAGGTCGGTTGGGAAAGCCCCTACTGGACATATGGCCCAATCAAGATGCGGGTAGTCGAGGTAGTTACTAAGCAGGCACCAAAAGCCTACCTGGAATTCCTGCGGGCCAAGCAGATCCCCTACATCGTTGCTGGCGAAGACGAGTTTGACCTTGAAGAGATCCTAATCAAGGTGAAGAAGTACTTTAAGATTGATCCGCTGGTCGTCTCCGGGGGCGCCATCACCAACGGCCTCTTTCTCAACGCGGGCCTGGTTGATGAAATCTCCCTGGTCGTTACGCCCAACGTTAGCGGTGACAACAACATCCGCTCAGCCTTCGACACCATGGGCCAGATCAATCACGATAAGTTTGCCTTCAAGTCCGCAACCAAAGCGCCGGATGGTGGTGTCCACCTCATTTTTGAACGAAAGTAAACAAAAACGCCTAGGAGAAATTCCTAGACGTTTTTTATATCATTAATAATCAGTTCTCTTACTTACATCTTGCCAATCATCGATCTCCTGCAACCGCTGGTTAAGTTGATCACTGACAAACGTAACGGCATCACTACCCAAGAGCAGCGTCTTGGGCGGATTATCCTTAGCAATCATTTTGACGATCACTTTCCCGGCCTTAAGTGGGTCGCCGGGTTCTTGATGATCATTCTTGACGTTTTCCTTGTGGGTCTTCCAGGCTGTCGCCGCGTAATCGTCAATGTCCTTCTGGGTTCCCTTAAGGTTATCACCGTAGAATGCCGTCCGGAAGCCGCCGGGTTCAACGACCATGACCTTGATGCCCAGGCTGGTGACCTCTTCTTGCAGGGCCCGGGAGATTTGTTCAAGGGCCGCCTTAGTAGAGGCGTAATAGCCGGAACCGACGTCCGACTGGACTGCCGCAATCGAGGAGACGTTGATAATTGCTCCGCTGTGCTGGTGCCGCATATGAGGCAGGAAGTGTTGAATCAGCTTGATCGGTCCAAATAAGTTGGTGGCATAAATCTCCTGAATTCGTTCATCTTCACCCTCTTCAACCGCGGCCCGGTAACCGTGACCTGCGTTGTTTACCAGCACGTCGATTGGTCCAAAGTCATCCAACTTCGTAAGGGCTCGTTCAATCGAGGCATCATCACTCAGTTCCAATTCAATTGGGAAACACTGCTGAGGATACTGGTCTACCAGTTTATTAAGTTTGGCCAACGACCGTGACGTCACCGCAACCCGATTACCGGCTGCCAGGGCTGCCCGGGCGATTCCGTAACCGATCCCCGACGAGGCACCCGTTACTAACCAGTTTGCCATTATCGATCACTCCTTTTGATAATCAAACTCGACTCAGCGCTTCATCAATTAGCGTGATCCCCTCGCGCATCTTGATGATCTTGTGGCTAGTGTTGTCGTACTTCAAGATATCGGCCAGGGTCCTAGCCACATCATCGGCGGGATTATAGCCAAACTCACCGTCATCAACAGTAATCTTACCGGTTCCCGGCTTATCAGTCATCACCGTCGGCTGAAGGATTGTATAATCTAAAGCGGTATTGTGAATCAGGTAATTGTCGGCGAAGAACTTGGCGATGTTGTAATCAGTCAGACCATCTAGGCCCTTAACTGTCCGCCAGCGCGTTGGTTCAAGCGAAAACAGGGCACTTAGCATCACAAAACGCTTGATGCCATTCTTAGCCACTGCCTGCATAAGCTTGACCGCTCCGAAAGCATCAACTTGCAACAGATCCTTGGCGCCCGACCCAGCAGTAAAGTAAATCGCATCCGCGTTATCAATTGCCTGCCACATCTGTTCAACATCCTCGTGGAGGTCGAATTTAACCGGAGTAACATGGTCGTTTTTCATGACCCGCTCTGGATGACAAGCCCCGGCAATGACCTCGTGCCCGTCTTCAATTAAGTCTCGGGTTAGCTTGGTTCCGACACGGCCGGTCGCTCCAGCAATAAAGATCTTCATTATTATTTCACCTACTCTTCTCAAAGCTATTTCAGAGATAAGTGTAGGCGTTATTTCCTATTTAGGATATTACTAAATGGTAATACCGATATGCAGGATACGAATAGCAGCATTTTAATGCCCCGTCGTTACCTTAATTCCGATAATGCTGACAACTAGTAGAACGACAAAGAGCCACGTAATCGCAGAAAATTGGTCATGGAATAGTACTACGCCGACAACGATTGCCCCAACGGCCCCGATTCCTGTCCAAATCGGGTACGCAATACTTAAGGACAAGTTTTTCGTTGCGAGAACCAGGCTCCCGAAAGAGATGGCGATTCCCACAAGTGTTGCCAGCGAATAGCTAAGAATTGAAAAGCCATTGCTGAGTTTCATCGTGGTCGCCCAGACAACCTCAAAAATTCCGGCAATTAATAGATAAATCCATGACATAAAAATATTCCTCCTAAAATAAAAAATGCCAAGCAACGATTACCCTCTTCAAAGACCTAATGAAGGTAATTATTACTTGGCTTCCCCGGTGGGAATAAGATTTAATTTTCAACAATGGTAGCTTACCAAAATGATTTAGCTTTGTAAAGATTTCACGTTAATTACTCAGTTCGCAGCGCACTAACATACTTGTTCACCTGCCGACGCTGTTGCTTGGTCCGGTACGATTGCTCAACCAGCCGGGACAGCGTGACGGTCTTGGTATGCAGCTTTTTACCATGGTTAGCGTACTTGATAATCACCTTCTGCTTGTCTGCCTTAAAGAACAAGGAGATCTCTTTGTCACGGTTGCTGGTGACCAGGTAACTATAGTCGCTAACTCCCTCGGGAACTGTATCATCGGGCTTCACGATCCCATAGATCAGACTATCCGCGGCACTCTGCTCCTTAACCCAGGTAGGATTAATATCTAGGCCCACCAAAATAGCAATCTGCTGGTCCAATAAGTTCGGTAAGTGGACCTTCTTCTTTGCCTGAATCGTACTGATGCCGAATTGACTGCCTGTCGTAAAGGAAAAAGCATTAATGCTAAAGACGAGCAAAGATGCCATCACTAGCATGATCAATTTTGACCAAACATGTTTTCTCAACGCTACTTCTCCCTCCACGGTTATCGTGCTTGCGCTAATTTCAGTGTTGATTATACCCTAATCCAAAATAGGCTCTTTGTCAATCGGTAAGGATGAAGAGATTTTTGAGAACTAGACTA